>JALQUQ010000440.1 GCA_023263735.1 Paracoccaceae bacterium
GATGACCAGACCGGCAATCGTGTTTGCCTCGTCATCGGGCAGGTTCCAATCCATCGCCCGATTCAGATCGCGGATCGTCATTTGGCCTTCGACGATGAAATCCCCGTTTTCATCCTGTTTCAGCGCCGCTTCCTTGTGCACCACATCGAATTCATCGGTGATTTCACCGACGATTTCTTCAAGGATGTCTTCCAGCGTGATCAGGCCCTGCAGCGCGCCATATTCATCGACCACCAAGGCAAAATGCGTGCGGCGTTTCAGAAATTCGCGCATCTGTTCATCAAGCGAGGTGGTTTCGGGAATGAAATAGGGCTTCATCGCCACGGTTTCGATCTTGAGATCGGCGATCGATTGAACAGACCCGTCAACCCCACGCACCAGACTGTCCACCTCGCGCAAGAGATCCTTGGCGTGAACGACGCCCAGAATGTTTTCCTCATTCCCCCGGTACAGCGGCAGGCGCGTATGGGGCGAGGCCAGAACCTTGGTGATCAGATCGTCGGGCGACAGGTCGGCATCCAGCATTTCGATCTGACGACGGTGCTTCATGATCTCATCGACGGTGCGGCTGCCAAGGTCGAGCGCGCCCAACAGACGGTCGCGGTCTTCCTTTTCCATGGCGCCTTCGGAATGGCCCAAAGCGATGGCGCCCACGATCTCTTCGCGCAGGGCAAGAATTTTTCCCTCCGGGTCGGCTTTCACGCCAAAGATGCGCAAGACGCCGCGCACCATGGCACGTACCACCGTCACCACGGGCGAAAACAGCAAGATCAACAGGCGAATGATGGGTGCCACCTTGACGGCGACGGCTTCGGGAAAGGTGATGGCCAGCGTCTTGGGCAGCACTTCGCCGAAAATCAGCACAAGCACGGTCATCACCAGCGTGGCCAGCGCCACGCCCGAGTCGCCAAAGACGCGGGTCAAAAGCGCGGTGGCCAGCGATGCCGACAGGATGTTGACGACGTTATTGCCCAGCAAGATCGCGCCGATCATCCGCTCGCTGTCATCGGTCACGACCATGGCCGCCTTTGCGCCCATCGAGCCTTTGTCGGCCTGCCCCTTGAGCTTGGCCTTCGAGGCCGCCGTCAATGCCGTTTCCGACCCCGAGAAAAAGGAGGACAAGACCAACAGGGCCACGATTCCGGCCGCGGTCAGCCAAAAGGCAGCATCAAGGGCGTCTAGGTTCATTTGCATGTCAAAGATCAGTCTTCACTTTCGGCGCGTGCCAAGGGATGGCGCGTCAATACCAAGGTTTTCAGGTGGTCATCCAACACATGTGTGTAAATCTCGGTCGTTGCAACATCTGCATGACCAAGAAGCATCTGGATGACCCGCAGATCGGCCCCTCCGGCCAAGAGATGGGTGGCAAAGGCATGTCGCAGGGTGTGGGGCGTCACCTGATCGGGGGCAATGCCGCAGGACAGGGCCAATTCCCGCAGCAGATGGTTCACGTTTTGCCGCGTCAGATGCCCCGCCGCGCCATTGCCCGGAAAGAGATAGCGCGAGGGGGGGATGCCCTTGGTCTTGGCCACCGCTTCATCGGCATCGCGCAGCGCCAACCAGTGGACCAATGCGGCGCGGGCCGGGTCTGACAGGGGAACCATGCGCTCCTTGCCGCCCTTGCCCCGCACCAAAATCATGCGCGGATCGCCCCGCACGGCGGCGACGGGCAGTTCGACCAATTCGCTGACCCGCATGCCCGTGGCGTACAGCAGTTCGACGAGCAGCGTGTTCCGCGCCCGATCCGACGGGCTGCGCCCCAAGGTATTGGCGGCGGTGATCAGGCTTTGCACCTGTTCGATGCTCAGCGTCTTGGGCAAGCGCTGCACCGCGCCCGGGCCATGAATGCGCAGCGCCGGATGGTCATCGCGCCACCCTTCCTCATGCGCAAAGCGGAACAATTGCCGGATCGACGACAGCCGCCGGGCCCGGGTGGATTTCGAAAGCCCCTCGGCCTCGCAGGAAATCAGATAACCCTCGACATCCTCGCGCAGGGCCGTTTCAAAGCTGCGCTTGCGATGTGCCAGCCAGCCGGCGAAATCCAAAAGGTCACGCCCATAGGCCAGACGCGTGTTTTTTGCCGCGTCCAATTCGGCCGCCATCGATTCAAGGAAGGTGGAGATCCAACCCTCCATCGACGCGGGGGCGCGGCTCATCCCCGACGCTCCAACATCAAAAGCTGCAACGCCGTCCGCCGGGCCACATCCTCCAGCCCGATCATGCGCAGGATCGAAAGACCTTCGGTCACCTGATCCAGATTGCCCTGAACCCCACGGGTGATGCGGTCCACGGCGGTCAAGATCGCCTCTCCCGTGCGGTTTTGATCCAGAAGCTGGGTCACCTCGACCGAAACCGAGGGGCGCAGAAAGGCGGGTGCGATGGCGCGGCTTAGGCTGTCGGGCGGCGTGGCTCCGGTCAGATCGCCTT
>JALQUQ010000441.1 GCA_023263735.1 Paracoccaceae bacterium
GACGTGCGCAAAAAGGGCAGCGTGTTCACCTTTGCCCATTGGCCCGAACAACTGGCGCGGGTTCCCTCTCGGCCGTGATGCCTGAGCCATTTCTGGCCCCGGCCGCAAAATCCGCTTGAAAAACCTGTGATTCAGGCGCATATGCCGCCCACCAAATGCCTGCGGTTCCCGCGGGCCATACCCTATTTACGGAGTCAGCATGGCCAAGGAAGACATTCTCGAATTCCCCGGCGTCGTGAAGGAACTCTTGCCCAATGCGACGTTCAAGGTTGAGCTCGACAATGGCCATGAAGTGATCGCGACGATGGCGGGCAAAATGCGCAAGAACCGAATCCGCGTTCTGGCAGGGGACAAGGTTCAGGTTGAAATGACCCCCTATGACCTGTCCAAAGGCCGCATCAACTATCGTTTTCGGTGAGACTGCTTCTTGGATCCGCAAGCCCGCGCCGGAAGGAACTTCTGGCGGGGCTTGGCATCGTTCCCGATGCCATTCTTCCCCCTGATATCGACGAATCTCCGCGCAAGGGCGAATTGCCGCGCCCCTATTGCATGCGGATCGCGCGGGAAAAGGCCATGGCCGTCCCGTCGGGGGAGGACGATATCGTTCTTTGCGCCGATACAACCGTTGCCTTGGGGCGGCGCATTCTGGGCAAGCCCGAAAACGCGGGCGAAGCGGCCGCGTTCCTGACCCTCTTGGGGGGGCGGCGTCATCAGGTGATCACAGCGGTTGTCGTGCGCAAGGGCCAAAAGGTCTGGGCGCGCGAAAGCGTCAGCGCGGTCAAGATGAAGCGGCTGTCCGATGTGGAACTGAATGCCTATCTTGCCGGTGGCGATTGGCGCGGCAAGGCGGGCGGCTATGGAATTCAGGGGGCGGCGGGTGCCTTTATCCCTTGGATTTCGGGCAGTTTTACCGGGATCATGGGCCTGCCTGTGGCAGAAACGGCAGCCCTATTGCAAGCGGCGGGTTGGCCCGTCTGGAGGCAGGAATGAAAGGCCGCGTGGTCATTCTGGACGAAGTGTCGGAGCGGTCCTGTGCGGCCCTTGTCGTGGATGGCAAGCTGGAAGAATTGTCGATCGACCCCAATGGCGATCAGGTCTTGCCCGGTGCGATCTTTCGCGCGGTGGCCGATCGCCCGATGAAGGGGCAGGGCGGCATTTTCGTCAAGCTGCCCGAGGGGCAATCGGGATTTCTGCGTCAGATCAACGGTATCGCGCCGGGCCAGCGTTTGCTGGTGCAGGTGTCTGGTCCGGCCGAGCCGGGCAAGGCATTGCCGGTGACGACGCGGCTGCTGTTCAAGTCGCGCTTTGCGATCGTGACGCCGGATGCGCCCGGTCTGAACATCAGCCGCAAGATCAAGGATGAGGATCTGCGCACCGAACTGACCGAGCTGGCCGAGGCGGGGATGGCGGGCGCGGACGAGCGGTTGGGCCTGATCCTGCGGTCGGCCTGTGCCGATGCAGAGGCCGATGCCGTGGCCGAAGACATTGCCGCCATGCGCGAACTGGCCGAGGCGGTGCTGGCCGATGTGACGGGCGATCCCGAACTTTTGGTCGATGGCCCCACCGCGCAGGATTTGGCGTTGCGCGACTGGCTGGACCCGCTGCCCGATGAGGTGGTGACCGAAGAGGGCGGTTTCGCCGATCTGGGCGTGTTCGAATTGATCGACGAGATGCTGTCGCCCCGCGTGGCCTTGCCTGCGGGCGGGCATATGATGATCGAGCCGACGCGCGCGCTGGTGGCGGTGGATGTGAACACCGGCCCCGACACCTCGCCCGCTGCGGCGATGAAGGCGAATGTGGCGGCCGCGCGCGATTTGCCGCGCCAGTTGCGGCTGCGGGGGCTGGGGGGGCAGATCGTGATCGACTTTGCGCCTGTGCCCAAGAAAGACCGCGCGATCCTTGAACAGGTGATGCGGGCGGCCTTCAAGACCGAGGGCGAGTCTCATCTGGCGGGCTGGACGGCGTTGGGGCTGTTTGAACTGACCCGCCGCCGGGACCGTTTGCCGCTGGCCGAGGTGGCCGAAGGTCTGTTTGAATGACCTGCCCGATTTGCAAGAAAGCGGCCGATCCCAAGTATCGGCCGTTTTGCTCTAAACGCTGCGCCGACGTCGATCTGGGGCGCTGGTTGAATGGCGATTACGTCGTGCCAGCGGTCGAGGGCGAGGAGGAACGCCCGGTCGACGAGGATGATTTCCCGACCCGTCCGAACTGATTGAAAAAAAACTGCGTAAAGTTTCAAAAGCCTCTGGACACCCCCAAACTCCTGACGTATCACCCGCCCACCGAAGGGCAGCAGCCTTCGGAAAGATGCCCGGATAGCTCAGTTGGTAGAGCAGCGGATTGAAAATCCGCGTGTCGCTGGTTCGATTCCGGCTCCGGGCACCACTACTCCCCGTAACCCCTTGAGAACGGCGGTGCA
>JALQUQ010000442.1 GCA_023263735.1 Paracoccaceae bacterium
GGCAAACATCGCCCCGACCATGCCCTCTTGCCGTGCGGGATCAATGCCCCGAAACGCCCGCGCCTGATTGACCAATTGCGGGATGCCGTGGCCGATAAAACCAATCGTCTCGGCCAAGGTGACCGGCGCCACCCCCTCGGCGATCAGGGTCGTGTTCAGCGCCACGTGCAGATCGGGCGCGCTGTCGATCAGCGTGCCATCCAGATCGAACACAATCGCTTTTGCCATGGTCATCCCCTTTGTGGTCTGGCGTCCTTGCTTCTGGCGTCCTTGCGTCTGGCGCATCTTAGTCCGGCTGCGCCTCGGCCGCCGCGACATAGCGGGCGACGGCGTCAACCTCTTGCGCACTGCCAAAGACAAAAGGCGTGCGGTCGTGCAGATGGTCGGGGACAAGACGCGCAATCGGGGTGACCCCATCGGTCGCCCGTCCGCCCGCCTGTTCGATCAACATCGCCATCGGCGCGCATTCATAGACCAACCGCAGACGGCCCTTTTCATAGCCCTTGCGCCGATCCGATGGGTACAGGAACACCCCGCCCCGCGTCAGGATACGATGCGCCTCGGCCACCAGCGAGGCGATCCACCGCGTGTTGTAATTCCGCGCCAAAGGCCCCTCGGCCCCCGCAAGCCGATCGGTGACATAGGCCCGAACCGGCGCGGGCCAATGGCGTTGGTTCGACGCATTGATGGCATATTCCTGCGTCGCGACCGGAATGCGGATCTGGTCTTGCACCAATCGGAACCTTTGCGCCTTGGGGTCCAGAACATATTTCAGCACCCCCTGCCCAAAGGTCACCACCAGACAGCATTGCGGACCATAGATGGCATAACCCGCCGCCATCAGCGCCTGCCCTTGGCGCAAAAAGCTCGCGCGGGGGTCTTGGGCCGCGGGGCCAATGCCGAACAGCGTGCCAATCGACACATTGGTGTCGATGTTCGACGATCCGTCCAAGGGATCGATGGCCAAGGCCAACGCGCCGCCGGGGTTCAAGGTCACGACGCTGTCCTGCTCCTCAGACGCGTAATGCCCCACATCCGACCCGATCAGGGCCGCGCGAAACTCATCATCGGCAATGACATCCAACGCCTTTTGCGCATCGCCATCCGCATTGGTACCCAAGTCCGCCGCAAGGTTTTCGTCGATGCCGCCCCGGGCGATACGGCGGGCGATGTCGGCCATGACGCCTGCCAACCGATCCACGGTCCGCGCAAGTTTAGGGTCCACCGTGTCGGGGATCTTGTCCAGCATGGTCAGCACGATCGTCTTCTCCACCGTCACCGCACGCCCTTGGGTCTGCGCCATTGTCGGCCCAAAGGAAAGAGCGGAAACACCCCGTCGCGCCAAATTTTCCCCCGCGTCCTGACTTGTGTTCGGTACAAGGAAACCCTTGTACAATCCGGGATTTGCGCGTCAAAAAGACCCGAACCCCCAGCGAAGGTGCGTGCCATGACACATGTTTCCTCCAACTCGGCCACACGCCATGGCGGCGCGGTTCTGGTGCAAAGCCTTGTGGCGCTTGGCGCGCGCTATGCCTTTGGGGTTCCGGGGGAAAGCTATCTGGCGGCGCTGGATGGGCTGCATGACACCACGGGGCGCTTTGATTTCGTCAACTGCCGCAATGAGGGCGGGGCTGCGTTCATGGCGGCGGCTTGGGGAAAATTGACTGGAACTCCAGGGGTTTGCATGGTGACACGCGGGCCCGGGGTGACCAATGCCTCGATCGGGATTCACACCGCGATGCAGGATTCCGCGCCGATGATCGTCTTTGTCGGCCAAGTCGGAACCGACATGAAGGGGCGCGAGGCGTTTCAGGAAATCGACTACCGCGCCGTCTTTGGGACCATGGCGAAATGGGCGGTTGAGATTGATCAGGTGGAGCGGATTCCTGAAATCCTTTCAAGGGCTTGGACCATGGCCCTTAGCGGTCGTCCGGGCCCTGTGGTGGTGGCTCTGCCCGAAGATATGCTGTCGGCCCCCTGTCAGGCCCTGCCGTTGGACAGACCGGTGCGGGTGGCCCCGCCGGCGCCGGATATGGGGGCGGTGGCGGATGCCCTGAACCTGCTAACATCCTCTCATAAACCCTTGATTTTGATGGGAGGTTGCAACTGGACGGCCGAGGGGCGCGCGGCGATTGAGGGCTTTGCCGAGGCGTCGGACATCCCGGTTGTGGCGGCGTTCCGCTATCAGGACATGTACAACAACCACCTGAACACCTATGCGGGAGAGGCGGGCGTGGGGATGCCTGCGCATGTCAAGTCATTGATAAAACAGGCAGATTGCATTCTGGCAATCAATGTCCGCTTTGGCGAGATGACCACCGACGGCTATACGCTGCTGGAGGTTCCGAACCCGAAACAGCGGCTGATTCATGCGCATCCCTCCGCGCTTGAGATCGGAAAAATCTATC
>JALQUQ010000443.1 GCA_023263735.1 Paracoccaceae bacterium
CCTGAAGGCGTTCTGGCGCCTCACCGTTGATGCGCCGCAACAGCAAATGGCCGAGGGTTTCCCCGGCCAGTCGGATATCTTCGTAGATCGTGTCGACCTGCGGTCGATAGAGCCCAAAGATCTCGCTTGTCTGTTTGGCGATCACGTGGACCCTGTCGCCAACGGCAATCGACTGATCCTTGAGACCGGCAAGAACCGCCATCGCGGCAACTTCACCCGGGCAGATAAAACCGTCGATGCCAGTGCGGATCAACTCGATCGTCGCGTTCTGCAACGCCTTTGGGCGCGACGACAGCGTCAGATCTTCGCGCATCGTGCCAGAGATGCCAAGTTCCCCGAGAACACTCTGAAACCCCTGCCGCATATGGCGTGAATAGGTTCTGTCGGCGCGTGGCGGCACAAGAAAAAGGTTGCGCGCGCCCCTGTCAAACAGTCGGCGCGCCGCCAGACGAACAAAGGTTTCATTGTCATAATCGCACCAAGCGTGCGCCTCGGGTGTTACGGTGCGACCATGGCTGACGAAGGGAAAATTCACACTGTTCAGAAACGCTACCCGCGCGTCATCTGGACCGGTCCCCGAAAAGACCAGACCGTCAGCCATCTGGTTGCGCACGATGTGGCGGACAGGAACCATCGGATCGGCATCACCGTCGTAGGGCGCCATCATGATGTGAAAAGGGGTCCCAGAAATCGCTTGCTGCAACCCCGCGATCATCGAGCCGCGAAAGCCAAGGATCTCTTCATGGGGGGAAAGCACGAGGGCGATCACATTGGTGCGCCCGGTGCGTAATCGCCGCGCGGCCGAGTCAGGGACATAGCCCAATTGGCGTGCAAGTCGGGCAACTTCCTGACGGGTTGATTCGGCAATCTTCTCGTCGCCGGCCAAAGCGCGCGAGACGGTTGTCACGGCAAAGCCCGACATTTGTGACAGCGTGCGCAGCGTCGGACGCTTATTCAAGGGCGTTTCCCCCAAGAGATTGTTTGCATCGTTACAAAAAGCCTATCGGGAACGCACAGTTTTGCAAGCGCCAAGGTGAATCTGCCCCTTTATAAAGTAACTAGTTATTGACTTAGTGGCAGGTTGTAACGTTACAATAGCGCCAGTCGGGAGTGCCGACTTCTGGGAGGAAACGATGAAAAACGTGATGAAACACTTTGTCTCTGCGATGGCTTTGTCAGTCGGCCTTGCGGCCTCGGCATCGGCAGAAGATGTCGAGGTCCTGCACTGGTGGACCTCGGGCGGCGAGGCGGCTGCGCTGAATGTGCTGAAGGATGATCTGTCAACCAAGGGCATCGGCTGGGTTGACATGCCGGTTGCCGGCGGCGGTGGCGAAGCCGCAATGACGGCCCTGCGCGCCCGGGTGACGGCGGGGGATCCACCGACCGCCGTGCAGATGCTTGGCTTTGATATTCTGGATTGGGCGAATGAAGGCGCGCTTGGCGATCTGACGCCGGTTGCGACGGCCGAAGGATGGGACGGGGTCGTTCCGTCAGCCTTGCAGGCCTTTGCCAAAGCTGATGGCAAATGGATCTCTGCGCCCGTCAACGTCCACTCGACGAACTGGGTCTGGATCAACAAGGCCGCGCTGGACGCAACGGGAATGGCCTCTCCAATATCTTGGGACGAGCTTGTCGCCGTTCTGGACAAGATGAAAGAGAACGGGATCACGCCTTTGGGTCATGGCGGGCAGGCGTGGCAGGATGCGACCGTCTTTGACGGCGTGGTGTTGTCGATGGGCAATGACTTCTACAAGGCAGCCTTCATCGATCTGGACCCGGCCGCGCTCGGCGGCGATCAGATGGCCGAAGCGTTCAATCGCCTGATCAAGTTGTCGTCCTATGTTGACAGCAACTTCTCGGGCCGTGACTGGAACCTTGCCTCGGCCATGGTCATCAACGGCGAAGCCGGGATGCAGATGATGGGCGACTGGGCCAAGGGTGAATTCCTCAAGGCGGGCAAGGTGCCGGGTACAGATTTCGTGTGCATCCGCTTCCCGGGAACGCAAGGGGCAGTGACCTTCAACTCGGACCAGTTCGCGATGTTCGGCGTCGAGGGCGAGGGCGCCGTGGCTGCACAGGCCGCCATGGCCAGCGCCATCATGAACCCGACCTTCCAGTCGGCGTTCAACGTGGTGAAGGGCTCGGTTCCGGCGCGAACCGATGTGCCGAACGACGCGTTTGACGATTGCGGCAAGAAGGGCATGGCCGATCTGGCCGCGGCCAACACGAACGGCTCGCTCTTCGGTTCAATGGCACATGGGCATGCCGCCCCGGCTGCGGTGAAGAATGCGGTCTATGACGTGGTGACCGCCGCCTTCAACGGTGAATATGCCGATGGGGCAGCGGCTGCCGCCGCATTGGCTGAAGCCGTCGCCGCCGCGCAGTAACTGCGGATCTGTCAAATGGG
>JALQUQ010000444.1 GCA_023263735.1 Paracoccaceae bacterium
GAATGACATCAACTTTGCCGATGGCGAGCGCTTTATCATCAACGCGGGCGATTTCAAGAAACTGACCGGGCTGGATGAGGGCCTGGCGATCAAGACGACCCAAGGGGTGACCGTGGGGGTGGCGCTTTTGGCGGTGATCGCCCTGTTCTGGTTTTTGCAAAAGACGCGCACCGGCAAATCGATGCGGGCCTTTTCCGATAACGAAGATCTGGCGCTTTTGTCCGGGATCAACCCCGAACGCGTGGTGGCGGTGACATGGATCATTGCGGCGGCCTTGGCCACGACGGCGGGCACGCTTTATGGTCTGGACAAGAGTTTCAAGGCCTTTACCTATTTCCAACTGCTGCTGCCGATCTTTGCTGCGGCCATTGTGGGGGGGCTTGGCAACCCGCTCGGGGCCATCGCGGGCGGCTTTGTCATCGCCTTTTCCGAAGTGACGGTGACCTATGCCTGGAAAAAGGTCGCGACCTATATGTTGCCCGACAGTCTGGCCCCCGATGGGTTGCTGCAATTGATGGGCACCGACTATAAATTCGCCGTCAGCTTCACGATCCTGATCATCGTGCTTCTGTTCATGCCGACGGGTCTGTTCAAGGGGAAATCGGTATGACCGGCCAGAACCAAACCTCTGCGACGCTTGTCACGAAGCATTCGCCCAAACGGACGGTCCTTCTGTTTGCGGGGGTCGTGCTACTCTTCCTGCTGACCGGCTATTTCCGCAGTTGGAACCTTGCCTTGGCGATTGCGAACATGGCGGTGATCTCGTCCATCATGGCTTTGGGCGTGAATATGCAATGGGGCTATGCGGGGCTTTTTTCAACCGGGACCATGGGTTTTGCGGCCCTTGGCGGTTTGGCGGTGGTGCTGGTTTCGGCGTCGCCGGTGCCGGGGGCATGGGCGCTTGGCGGCCCGGGAATCCTGTTCGGTCTGATCGTCGGTGCGGCCACGGTTGCGGCGGCCATTCTGGTTTATGGCCGGTTGCCGCGCGGCAAGATGCGGATCTGGGCGGTGTTCGGCATTTTGGTCATCGGGTTCGGGCTTTCGCGACTGGTGCTGGACCCTGCCATTCTGGCGGTCGAAAGCAACGATCCGGCAACGGCGGGCAATCTGGGGGGGCTTGGGCTTCCGGTGCTGTTGGCATGGCCTGCGGGCGGGGTGCTGGCGGCGATCGTCGCCTGGGCCATCGGCAAAACGGCGCTTGGCCTGCGGTCGGATTATCTGGCCATCGCCACTTTGGGCATCGCCGAAATCATCGTTGCCGTGATGAAGAACGAAGATTGGCTGGCGCGTGGGGTGAAAAACATCATCCAATTGCCGCGCCCCGTGCCCTATGAGGTCAATCTGCAGCAGGCCCCGTGGTTTTTGGATCTGGCATCCTCTTGGGGGTTTGATCCGATGACGGGGTCGTCGATCCTGGTCAAGCTGATGTATATGGGGCTGTTTCTGATTGTGCTCTTGGGCATCGTCCTGCTCTCGGAATTGGCGCTGAAAAGCCCGTGGGGCCGCATGATGCGCGCCATTCGCGACAATGAAGTCGCGGCCGAGGCGATGGGCAAGGATGTCACCCGGCGCCATTTGCAGATCTTTATCATCGGTTCTGCGGTGATCGGGATCGCGGGTGCCATGATGACCACGCTGGACAGCCAGTTGACCCCGGCCAGCTATCAGCCTCTGCGCTATACCTTTCTGATCTGGGTCATGGTGATCATCGGCGGATCGGGCAACAACTGGGGGTCGGTCCTTGGCGGGTTCCTGATCTGGTGGCTTTGGGTCATGGTCGAGGATATCGGCGTCAACGGCATGACCTTGATCACCTCGGCCATGCAGGACGGATGGTTGAAATCACATCTGGTCGATAGCGCCGCACATATGCGCCTGTTGACCATGGGGGTGATCCTGCTGGTGGTCTTGCGGTTTTCACCCCGGGGCATCTTGCCCGAGCGGTGAGCAAAAACGGGGCGGCTTGGGCCGCCCTTTTCATTGGCAAAACGGCCAGCCCGTCGTCATCCAGTAGATTTCCTGCGCCTCGTGATAAAGCCCAAGTTCCAATTGCCGGGGCGATACAGCGGTATTCACGAACAGCCACAGATGCGAAGGCTTGCCCTCGGTGTCGGTAAAGTAATAGCCCGCCCCTTCCGTCACGGGGTCGGTGACATCGGCGCAATCAAAGCTTTCGGCAAAGGGGCCGTTCACGTAAATCCGCTCGGCATCGGCGCAAAGCTCGATCTGGGTGCCGATCTGAAGCTTTTGCGCCGCATTGGCCAGATCGACGAACTCTTCGGTCAGATCGGTGGGAAATTCCAATGTTGCAACCCTTCCATCGCAGGGATGGGGCGATGCGGCACCCGCGGTGCGGCTGACCTCTGCGCGGGCAAGATTCAGATGTTGGGTCAAGGTCCCTTCGA
>JALQUQ010000445.1 GCA_023263735.1 Paracoccaceae bacterium
GCCTTGATCGCGCGAATGGCGCGGTTGGCCAGATTGTCGGGGTTCCACGCCTCTTCGCAGGCTTCGGTCTTCAGCGCGGGGTCGGTGTAGGGAAACAGGCAGACCGCCGGAATGCCCAATGCCGCCGCCTCTTCGGCCGCGGCCACGATCAGATCGACCGACAACCGCTCGACCCCCGGCATCGAGGAAATCGGTTCCCGCAGGTTCACGCCATCGCGCACGAACAGGGGCCAGATGAAATCGGCGGGCGTCAGGGTGTTTTCCTGCACCATCGCGCGCAGGGCTGGCGTGCGGCGCAAACGGCGGGGGCGAAACAGGGGCGTCGGTGCAACGGTATGGGTCATGGCGTGGCTCGCAGAACTGGGTGGGCTTGCAGCTTTCCCGCTTGCCTGCCATGGAATAGCGCAAGGCTGCAAGCAGAACTGCCGGGCTGCGACGACCTGACGGCAAGGAAGATGACGAAGGAGAGCCCCGGATGGAATGGTATGATCTGATATTTCTGCTGATCGACATGCGGTCATTCTCCAATCTGTGGTACTGGATCGGGTTGGCGGTGCTGTGGTCTTCGGCCAGTCATTGGGTGATGGGAATCCCGTTCGATCTGATCAACCGCGCCCGCAAGGATGAAAGCGTGGCTCATGATCTGGAAGTGATGTCCCTGATCAACGCCCGCCGTTTTGTCGCGATCTTTCAACGGGCTGGGCTGTGGATGGTGGGCATGGCCTGCTTTGTTCTGGCCGGGCTTTTCACCTTGGCGGTGTTTTACCGCGTGGAATTCGCGCAAGCGGTCTTGTTGATGGTTGCGCCGATGACGCTGGTGATGACGTTGAACATGCGGCTGGCCCATCGTCTGGTTCAGCACGAACCCAAGGGCGAAGAGTTGGTGCGTGGCCTGTTGCGCCATCGGATGCTGGTGCAATTCATCGGGATGATCGCAATCCTTGTCACCTCGATGATCGGGATGTTCATCAACCTGTCGCTGGCAAGATCGTTGTGACCATGCGCGGGCCTTGGCCTGACGTTCGGATCAGACTCCGGGATAAGACCCTATGACCAAGATGAAATCGGATCGTATCGTGCTGGGCGGAGCGCCCGAAGGGTTTGACGCCCGTCTTTTGGCGCGGGAGTTGGAAAAGGGTCAGCCGGTCCTGCACATCGCCCGCGATGACAAGCGGATGGAGGCGATGCGCACCGCTTTGACGGTGATGGCGCCCAAGGCGATCGTGCTGGATTTTCCGGCGTGGGATTGTCTGCCCTATGACCGCGTGTCGCCCAACCCCGAGATTGCCGCGCGGCGCATGGCGACCCTTGCCGCCCTTGTGGCCGGGATCAAGGGGCCGTTCGTTCTGTTGACCACGGTCAATGCCGCAAGCCAGCGCGTGCCGTCGCGCGAAACCGTCGGCAAGTCGAGCTTTTCGGCGCGTTTGGGCGACCGGATCGACGAAGGGAAACTGCGCGATTTTCTGGCGCGGATGGGCGTTTTCGCTGGTGTCGACCGTGGCCGAGCCCGGCGATTATGCGGTGCGGGGTGGGATCGTCGATATCTTTCCGCCGGGCCATGCCAGCCCGGTCCGGCTGGATTTCTTTGGCGATACGCTGGACGGGTTGCGCCGGTTCGATGCCGAAACCCAGATGACGGTCGAAAAGCTGAAAGCGGTCGATCTGTCGCCGGTGTCCGAGGTCATTCTGGATGAGGCCTCGATCTCCCGGTTCCGCCAGACCTATCGGGTGGAATTCGGGGCAGGTGGGTCGGATGATCCGCTGTATGAGGCCGTCAGTGCCGGTCGCAAGCATCAGGGGATGGAGCATTGGCTGGGCTTTTTCCACGACCGGCTGGAAACCCTGTTCGATTATCTGCCGGGGGCCAGCGTGATGCTGGACGATCAGGTCACCCCCATGCGCCTGTCGCGGTGGGAGGCGGTGGATGACGCCTATGATGCCCGGCGCGAGGCGATGGCGGCCAAGGGGCGGCTGGATACGGTCTATAAACCGGCCGAGCCGCATCTTCTGTATCTGGACGACAGCGCGTTTGAGGCGGCGGTTGCGGGCCACCGGGTTGTGCAATTCTCGCCCAATCCGCAAAGCCCCGGCCCGGGGATTCTGGATGCGGGCGGGCGTCTGGGGCGCAACTTTGCCCCCGAACGGCAGGTGGAAAACGTCAGCCTGTTTGGCGCGCTGGTCGATCATGTCCGCGCGCTGAAGGCCGATCGGCAGGTCGTCATCGCCTCGTGGTCCGAAGGCGCGCGCGAGCGGCTTGAAGGGTTGATGGAGGATCAGGGGCTGAAGGGATTCACCCGGATCAAGGATTTCCGCGATGTGCCCGACGGGCGCGGCGGCATCTTCCTGATGGTCTGGGCGCTGGAGGCGGGCTTTACCGCCCCCGGTCTGGCGGTG
>JALQUQ010000446.1 GCA_023263735.1 Paracoccaceae bacterium
TGGCTTATCCTTTCACGGCGCCGGCGGTCAGGCCGCTGACAATCTGGCGCTGGAAGACCATCACCAGCACAAAGAGGGGAGCCGTGGCCGAAACCACGGCCGAGACGGCAAACATCACATTGCCCTTGGTCTGCGTGGTGCCCAGAAAAGACGCGATCTTGGGGATCATCGTCTGATTTTCCTGATTGAGCAGCATCGCCGTCACGGCAAAATCGTTATAGGCCAGCAGGAACGAAAACAGCCCGGTGGTGATCACCCCCGGCCACATCACCGGAATGATGACCAGCCGAAACGCCTGAAACCGGGAACAGCCGTCCACCATGGCGCTTTCGTCCAGATCCTTGGGGATGTTCTGAAAGAACGAGGTCAGCATCCACAGGGTAAAGGGCTGGTTGATCGCCACCAGCACGATGATCGCGGTCGGCAGATGCCCCCAAAGGTTCCACTGGTAGAACGGCAGCAAATAGCCCGAGACCAGTGTCACATGCGGCATGGCACGAAAGATCAGGGCCACGATCAGGATCCAGAACACATAGCGATAGCCAGACCGCGCCAGCGCATAGCCGCCCAAGGTGCCAAAGGTCAGCGAAATCGTGACGACCGAGACGACGACGATTCCGGTATTCAGCACGGCCCGCCAGAAGTCGTTCAGCACCCATGCACCGTGATAGCCTTGGCCGGTCAGGGCCCCACCGGTTTCAAGCGTGGTCATCGGGCCGGTCAGGGCATGGGCCCAGTCGGCCTTGGAGAAGAAATCTCCCTCGACCTTGAAGCTGCCCCACAGCGTCCACAGGAACGGAAAGGCCGCCACCACGATCCACAGGATCAAAAACCCGACCAGCAGGGCCTGAAGGGCAAGGGGGCGACGGTCGGCAACGGGGGGTGTCATGACGCTGCCCTTCCAAAGGATTTCCATGTGCGGATGATCACGGGCGACAACAGGACAACAATGCCCAGAATGGTCAGGACCGACGTTGCCGCGGCCGATGACAGGAGCTGATTGGTCGAACTGAGGTCTGAATAGATGAAATAGCTCAGGCTTTGCGCATGGGCGCCCGCGTTGAAGCTGACGATCGGTTCGAACACCCGAAAGTTATCCATGATCTTGATCAGCAACAGGAATGTGGTCAGCGGCAAAAGATGCGGCAAGATCACAAAGCGCAGCCGTTGCCAGCGGGAGGCCCCGTCGATCATGGCGCTTTCCAGCGTATCTTGCGGCACCGTCTGCAAACCGGCGTAATAGACGACAAAGGCAAAGGGCGCCGAGGCCCATGTGCCGTAGACGATCAGCATGATCCACATCAGCGGTGTCGAGGCCTTGACCGACAAATCGGGATCGCCCGCCAAGGATTGCAGCGCCGCGCCCAGAATGCCGCGCGCATCCACCATCCAGAACAGGATCAGCGCGCCGACCAGCGGGGTCACGATCATCGGCAGCAACGAGAAAAAGATCGCCGGACCGCGAAACAGGCGGGGGATCGCATTGACCGCCAAGGCGATGGAAAACCCCAAGACGATGGACAGGGGCGTCACAAGGGCCGTGTAGGTCAAGGTAAAGGCCAAGGCGCCATAAAAGGGCAGGTTCAGCGCCTGATCCAGAAACTCTTTGAGACTGGCCGAGGTGGACCACAGCATGCCGATCTCGGCGGTGGCCAGATGACTGCGGTCGGTAAAGATATCCAGCCCGACAAAACGCCCCAGCGGGGCCTCTTGGTTCAGCCCGGCCATGGCCTCGGCATCGACGATGGTCGATGTGGTGCAGCCAAAGATCGTGCAGTTCTCAACCTCGCGGATCACCTGTTCATGCGGGGCATAGACCGACTGGATCAGCACCGAGACGATGGGCAGGGCGATGAACAAAAGCATCGCCAGGGCCGACGGCAGGATGAACCAGAAAAATGTCTTGTGCTTCATGGCGGCCCCTTACGGACACGAAATTCCAGACGCAGCACTTGGCCAAGCGCAGCCGGCAGGTCAAAGGACAGGGATGGAAAGAGCAGAGGCCAATCGCCGGGGAGGGCGACTGGCCTGCGGATATCGTTACTTCAGAAAGCCGCCCTCTTTGGCTGCCGTCACATAAGCGGCTTCGGTATCGGCCAGGGCCTGCGCGGCCTCTTCCTTGCCGGCAAGGAAGTCGGCGATGTTATCGCCAAGGGCGGTGTGCATCGCGCCCATATAGGGCTCCATCGGATAGGGACGCGCGCCCCCGGCAACCGATGCGTTCACCCCGGCCGATTGCGGAGAGGGGGTGTAGCCTTCCAGCAGCCACACGGCCTGCCCCATCGTATCGGCATTCAGGATCGACGGCGAGGTTCCGGCCTTCATCGCAAGGAAGGTCGCCACCGCATCTTCGTCAGAGATATTGGTGGCAACG
>JALQUQ010000447.1 GCA_023263735.1 Paracoccaceae bacterium
GCTGGCGTGACCGTGGCCAAGCATGGCAACCGGAACTTGTCGTCGAAATCGGGGTCGGCCGATGCACTGACGGAACTGGGCATCAACGTGATGCAGGGCGCCGATGTGGTGGACCGCGCGATCGCCGAGGCTGGGATCGGGTTCATGATGGCCCCGATGCACCACCCGGCGATGAAACATGTGATGCCTGTGCGTCAGGAATTGGGCTGCAAGACCATTTTCAACATTCTTGGCCCGCTGACGAACCCGGCCGGGGTCAAGCGCCAGTTGACCGGCGCCTTTGCCATCGATCTGATTTTCCCAATGGCCGAAACGCTGCTGCAACTGGGGTCGGAAAAGGCGTGGCTGGTCCATGGGGCCGACGGGATGGATGAGATTTCGATCACGGGATCGACCTCGGTCGCCGTGCTTGAAAACGGCGAGATCAATGCGTTGGAAATTCACCCCGAAGATGCGGGCCTGCCCGTGCATCCGCTGAAAGACATTCTGGGCGGCACTCCTTCGGAAAATGCCGCCGAAATGCGCGCGCTGTTTGATGGCAAGACCGGGGCATATTGCGATGCCGTGTTGCTGAATGCCGCCGCAGCGCTGATCGTGGCCGACCGCGCCACCAGCCTGAAAGAGGGGGTGGAACAGGCGCGCGAGGCCATCGTTTCCGGTGCCGCAAAAGCCAAGGTCGAGGCTTTGGCCCGCCTGACACAGGCCACCCCGTGACCCGGCCAAATCCGCCCGCCACTTGGGCGGATTTGCCCTTTTTTTCCCAAGATTGGCCGGATCTGTGGACGAAACTGACGGCGCGCGCCGATTGGCAACCCGGGCCCGAGGCGATGTTTCGCGCGCTGGAACTGACCCCGCGCCCCAAGGTGCGGGTGGTCATACTGGGTCAAGATCCCTATCACACGCCGGGCCGGGCCACGGGTCTGGCGTTTTCCTTTCCCCCTTCGGAAAAGCCGCGCGATTCCCTGCGCAACATTCTGACCGAGGTTGCAACCGATACGGGCCAGCAGCGGGCGTCGGGCGATCTGACCGCTTGGGCGGGACAGGGGGTTCTTCTCCTCAATACCGCGCTGACCGTGCCGGTGGGGCAGGCAAATGGGCATAAGACGCTGGGTTGGAAACCGTTGATCGGGCAGATTCTGGCCGCGACCCTGTCGGATGGGCCCCGCGCCTTTGTGCTGTGAGGGGGGCCTGCGCAAAAGCTGTGTGCGACACTTCCGCGCGAGGGTCATCTTTTCATCGAAAGCGTGCATCCTTCGCCGCTTTCCGTACACCGGGGCTTTTTTGGATCGCGTCCGTTTTCCAAGGTCAACGCTTGGCTGCAAGGCCTTGGCCAGCCCCCGATCGACTGGGCCGCATGACCGCAAGGCACAAGGCCCCGCTTCCCTTCACGCGCGCCGCACGCTAGATCAGGGCGCAAGGAGATCCGTGATGAGCACAATTCTGGACAAGATCAAGGCTTACAAGCTGGAAGAAGTGGCCAGCCGCAAAGCATCCATTCCGCTAAGCACCGTCGAAGATGCCGCTCGGGACGCCGATGCACCGCGGGGCTTTGCCAAGGCGCTGTCGAATGCTGCCGCCTCGGGTTATGGGTTGATCGCCGAAATCAAGAAAGCCAGCCCGTCGAAAGGCCTGATCCGGCCAGACTTCCGCCCGCCTTGGCAAAAGCCTATGAAGAGGGCGGGGCGACCTGCCTGTCTGTGCTGACCGACACGCCCAGCTTTCAGGGGGCCGATGAATATCTGGTGGCCGCGCATGATGCCTGCGCCCTGCCCTGCCTGCGCAAGGATTTCATCTACGACCCTTATCAGATCGTCGAAGCGCGCGCGCTGAAGGCCGATTGCATTCTGCTGATCATGGCATCGTTGTCCGACGATCAGGCCGCCGAGCTTGAGGCTTGCGCCTTTGAATGGGGCATGGATGTGCTGATCGAAGTGCACGACCAGCCGGAACTGGAACGGGCGACCGCCTTGAAATCGCCGCTGATCGGCATCAACAACCGCAACCTGCACACGTTCGACGTGACGCTGGACACCACCCGCACTTTGGCGCGGCGCGTGCCCGAAGATCGGATGATCGTCGCGGAATCGGGCCTGTTTACCCCGGCAGACCTTGCCAATATGGCGCTTTATGGCGCGCGCTGCTTCCTGATCGGCGAAAGCCTGATGCGCGAGGATGATGTCGAGAACGCCACCCGCCGCCTGCTGGCCAATCCGCTGCGGGGCGGCGCATGAGCGGCAAGCTGACCCATTTCGACGCTTCGGGCGCCGCCCATCTGGTGGATGTGTCCGACAAGCCCGCCACCGACCGCACTGCTGTTGCGGGCGGGGCTATCAGGATGCTGCCCGAAACGCTGGCGCTGATCGA
>JALQUQ010000448.1 GCA_023263735.1 Paracoccaceae bacterium
GTTCGCCAGAACAGGTCGCCGCAGCCTCGCGGGCATACAAGACCTATTACAAGAAGAACGACGATGATCCCCAATTCTATACCGTGGATCATTCTACCTTCACCTACCTTGTCTTGCCCGGATATGGCGTGACCGACTTCTTCCGCCGCGACGATACCGCAGACACAATCGCCACACGCACCACTTGCTATGCCAAGGCAGCTGTAGCCGCGAATTGACCTTGGGGAAATATGGCGGCATCGTCATATGCAGCATAAGGGATTAGTGCATGACGACAGACACTCTCGATCTTGGGCGCGATCCGTCCATTCTTCTCGTCGATGACGACGAGGCCTTTCTAAAGCGCCTCGCCAAAGCGATGGAGCGTCGGGGGTTCTCGGTCGAGATGGCGGGCTCGGTTGCCGCTGGCAAAGCGATCGCGACCGCAAGGCCGCCCGCCTATGCCGTGGTCGATCTGCGGCTCGAGGATGGCAACGGCCTCGACGTGGTCGAGGTCTTGCGCGAACGCCGCCCCGACAGCCGGATCGTTGTCCTGACCGGATATGGCGCCATCGCCACCGCGGTGGCCGCAGTCAAGATCGGCGCGACCGACTATCTCTCCAAGCCCGCCGACGCGAACGATGTGATCAACGCGCTCCTGCAAACGGGCGACACGCTGCCGCCGCCGCCGGAAAACCCGATGAGCGCCGACCGCGTGCGTTGGGAACATATCCAGCGGGTCTATGAGCTTTGCGATCGCAACGTTTCCGAAACGGCGCGGCGGCTCAATATGCATCGTCGGACGCTCCAGCGCATCCTTGCCAAACGCAGCCCGCGCTAGAGCCTAAAGACCTTCTGAACCCGGTCGATCTTCGTCCCGTCCCGCAGCGGGGCGTCCTTGATCAGCGCATGATCGGCAAAGCCTATCTGCGCATAATAGGCGAGGCCCAGCGGATTGTCGGCGCGGATTGTGGCGTCAATCGCAACAACATCCGCCGCCCGCGCTGCATCCAGAGTGAGGGCAAAGAGCCCGCGGCCAATACCCAATCCCCGATGCCCCTCGCCAACAAAGGTCGCAATCACGGCCCAATCGTCCGGCAGCTTGCTTTCGCCCTGCCAGTCGGGGTTGGCACGTTCCAAAGCCTGAAAGCCGATCACCTCGTCCTTCAGCACCGCAACGAAGCACGATATGGCAAGCGGCGGCGCGATATAGTGGCTCAGCATCCGCTCGGCATCAAAGCGCGATTGATGCGCCGTGGTGCCGCCTGCTTCGATGATCCGGTTGAGGAGGTCGGCCATCGCCAGCGCATCGGCCTCGGTCGCGGGGCGAAGGGTCGGGTTCATGCGAGGCCGGCGATCAACGCGCGATGGCGCGCCAGATAGGCCTCGCGGACCTCGACCGGCGCGCGGAGGTGGATTTTCAGCGATTGGGCCAAATTAGTTTCTGGTTTTCCGAAAAACTTATCGGCCTCTGCCTCGGTAAATCCGGCGATCTGGGTGGCCTCTAGCCAGGCAGAGATCTTGTCGGCCTTCTTGATCTGCTTCTTGATCGCAGCCGGAATCTGCGCCGGAAGGCCAAACCGAATGTGAACGGCAGCCGCCAAGCGATCATCGAGCGCCCCGTAGCCCGGCCCAACGGCCGCCTTCACCGGGCTGATCATATCGCCAATGACATATTCCGGCGCGTCGTGCAGCAGAGCGGCCAGCCGCCACTTTGCCGGCGAGGCGGGAAATAGCAGCCCATAAATCTCTTCGACCAAGAGCGAATGCTCGGCCACCGAATAGGGATAATCCCCCTTGGTCTGGCCATTCCACCTTGCGACGAAGGCCAGGCCGTGGGCGATGTCCTCGATCTCGATATCCATGGGTGTCGGATCGAGCAGATCGAGCCGCCGCCCCGAAAGCATCCGTTGCCACGCGCGCGGCTGTTTCATTGGGTGGCCCCCCGTTCTTCCCCTAGCATCCCGAAGCCGGAAATTGCGCCCGCCAGCGACCCGCTGTCAACAACCGATAAAGCTCGATTGCGGCCTTGGTTGCCGTGGCCTTGGCGCAATGCTATGCCAGCCGGCGAAACCGGATAAGGAGTGCGGCCCATGGCCAAGGACTACATCGTTCGCGACATCAAGCTTGCCGACTATGGCCGCAAGGAGCTCGACATTGCCGAGACGGAAATGCCGGGCCTGATGGCGCTGCGGGAAGAGTATGGCGCCAAGCAGCCGCTCAAGGGCGCCAAGATCGCGGGCTCGCTGCACATGACGATCCAGACCGCCGTTCTGATCGAAACCCTCAAGGCGCTGGGGCCCGCAACTATGGTGCGCCCGCTTTGGAAGGGAAGAATTTCCGAGCGCGC
>JALQUQ010000449.1 GCA_023263735.1 Paracoccaceae bacterium
CAGGCGAAGTGCAGCACATGGTGCACATCTCGCTGAGCGAAGCAGATATTGCTGAACTGCACAAAGGTGTCGAAGGCGTCGTGTTGCCCCGTTGGGCTGCCCGTGCCGGTGCCGAAGCTGCCGCCGAATGGAGCGCCGTTGAAGGCCAACTCATCGGTATGACCGCCAAGGCCAACTGATCCCAAGAACCACGAAGGAATGTCGCGGCATGTCCGCGACATTCTTATTGAAAGCAAGGGGAGGGGGCCGATGTCTTTCGAAACAGCGCACAGGCAATTGACGGGCGTGTCCCGGATGGCCGCGATCGCGGGTGGCTTGGGGGTCATTCTGATATCCTGCATGATCACGGTGGATGTGATCTTGCGAAAATTCGTCGGGACGACGCTGGGCGGTGCCTCCGAACTTTCGGGCATGGTCTTTGCCGTGGGGACGGCCATGGCGTATCCCTATGTCTTGCTTGACCGCGGGCATATCCGGATCGACGTGTTGTATTCACGTGTCCCAGTTGCGGCGCGCGCCATTCTCGATCTGGCGGCCATGCTGCTGATGTTTGCGTTCATGGCGCAATTGACGCAATCGACCTTTGATCTGTTGGCAAAAACCTGGGGCGCCGGAACCCGGAGTGTGGGTGTCGTCAATATTCAGCTTTGGATCCCGCAGTCGCTGTGGGTGCTGGGCTTTGCTTTGACAACCCTGATCGCGCTCGTTCTCAGCCTTTATTCCGTCTGGTGCATCCTTCGCCGCAATTGGGAAGCCGTCAACCGCGTGGCGGGCGTTCCGAGCATTGAAGAGACGATCGAAGAAGAAACCCATATCGACGCCGATGAGGAAAAAATCTGATGGCCGCACTTTGGATTGCACTGGCGATCGTCGTCCTTTTGGCTGCCGCCATTCCGGTGGGCGCGGTCATGGGTCTGCTTGGTTTTGGAATTGACGAGATTTTCATGAATGGCCGCCTCGCGCGGGCCATCGGGAATATCTACTGGGAAAAAAGCGTCGATTTCCTTTTGCTCTCGGCGCCGCTGTTCATCATGCTGGGCGAAATCATGTTGCGGGCCGGAATTGCGCGCAAAATGTATAACGCCGTCGCGCAGTGGCTCACGTGGCTGCCGGGCGGGCTGATGCATGCAAACATTGGCACTTGCGCCCTGTTCGCGGCAACCTCGGGGTCGTCGGTGGCCACCTGCGCCACGATTGGGGTCGCGGCCTATCCGGAAATCCAGCGGCACAAATATAACGAGCGGCTGTTCATGGGTTCCATCGCTGCGGGCGGCACTTTGGGCATCCTGATCCCGCCCTCGGTCAACCTGATCCTGTATGGCGTCATCACCGAGACCTCGATCCCCGAACTGTACATGGCGGGCATCATTCCCGGGATTCTGCTGGCCTTTGCCTTCATGGTGATCGTGCTTGTGGCCTGCCTGATCCGCCCGGCTTGGGGCGGGGACAAGATCCATACGACGTGGAAGTCCCGGATTGCTACCCTTCCCGATCTTGCCGGTCCGGTTCTGCTGTTCCTTGCCGTAGTCGGCTCGATCTACGCCGGTCTTGCAACCCCGACAGAGGCTGCGGCCGTGGGTGTTGTGGTGGCCATGGGGCTTGCCGCTTGGAACGGAACGCTAAGCTGGAACATGCTGTCCGAGGCCGCCCTTGGCACCATGAAGACGACCGCAATGATCATGTTCATCGTCATCGCGGCCCTGTTCCTGAACTTCATCTTCGCCTTCATGGGCGTCACCAAGGCGATCTTGGCCTATATTTCGGCCCTTGGTCTGTCGCCGGTGGAAACGGTGCTGATCATCGTGCTGTTCTACCTGATCCTTGGCATGTTCATGGAAACGCTTTCGATGATGTTGACGACGATGCCAATCGTTTTCCCGATCATCGCCCAATTGGGAGAAGCGGGCTTTACCGGGGTCTGGTTCGGCATCCTGATCACCATCTTGATGGAGGCCGGGTTGATCACGCCCCCTATCGGCATGAACCTTTACGTCGCCCATGGAATTCGAACGCGGGGGGGGAAATTTGGCGATGTGGCGATTGGGGCCTTGCCGTTCCTGATCCCCATGCTGGCAATCGTCTTCTTGTTGATCGCCTTCCCGGGGATCGCCACCTGGTTGCCCGATCAGGTCTATCGTTAAGCGGGGGCAGGGGCCCGGCGTAAACCGGTGCCCTTGGCCCAATCGCAAGACCTTGGTTGCCGTCCCATGGGGCGGCAACACTTTTTGGATGTGCCGCCATCATCGCGCACCCGTTGGATGGGCGGCGCAGGGTGTCTTGCAAAAGAAATCGCGCATTTCCAAGATTTTGCCCGGTTGCTGCGGG
>JALQUQ010000044.1 GCA_023263735.1 Paracoccaceae bacterium
GCCATGTTCCGCGCACCTCTTCCACCTTGTCGCCCTCGATCTCGGCATAAAGCGCACGCAACACCTCTTGCACCCCGCGCCCCGAGACGCCGGAAATCACATGCACCTCGCCCCCCGACGCCTTTTCCAAGGCGCGCTTGCGGTCGGAGATCTGCTTGGCATCCATGGCGTCGACCTTGTTCAAGGCCAGCACGCGGGGTTTGTCGCCCAAGACGTCGGAAGAGGCCTCAAGCTCATGCACGATGGTGCGGTAATCCTTGGTGATGGTCGAAGAGGTGCCATCGACCAGATGCAACAGCACCTTGCAGCGTTCGACATGGGCGAGGAACTGGGTGCCAAGGCCCCTGCCCTCGCTTGCGCCTTCGATCAGGCCGGGAATATCGGCCATGACGAATTCCTTGCCGTCGATCCCCACGACCCCAAGGTTGGGGATCAGCGTGGTAAAGGGGTAATCGGCAATCTTGGGGCGCGCATTCGACACCGCCGCCAGAAACGTCGATTTCCCGGCATTCGGCAGACCCACCAACCCGGCATCGGCGATCAGTTTCAGACGCAGCCAGATCGTGCGCTCCACCCCCTCTTGCCCTGGGTTGGCGCGTGCGGGCGCCCGGTTGGTCGAGGATTTGAACCGCAGGTTGCCCCAGCCGCCATTGCCGCCCTGCGCCAAAAGCACGCGCTGACCCACCTCGGTCAGATCGGCGATCACGGTTTCTTCGTCTTCGTCCAGAATTTCGGTGCCGACAGGCACACGCAGAACGATGTCATCGCCCGATTTCCCGGTTTTCTGGTTGCCCATGCCGGGTTGACCCGACTTGGCAAAGAAATGCTGCTGATAGCGGAAATCGATCAATGTGTTCAGACCGACCACGGCCTCGGCATAGACGGAACCGCCATTGCCGCCGTCGCCGCCATCGGGCCCGCCGAATTCGATGAATTTCTCACGCCGGAACGAGGCGCATCCGGCCCCCCCGCCGCCCGAGCGGATGTAAACTTTGGCAAGGTCAAGGAACTTCATGGCGTGCGGCCTTTTGGAATTTGATGCTTAGGCGATAGTGGACATTGGGCCAAGGCTCAAGCCTTGCTCTGCTGCGATGGGGCCGCATTCGGCGGATCAACCGGGTTTTGCGCCAAAATCCAACCGGATTTGGTCAATTCCACATTCACCCAACGGAGCGGACGCGGCGGAACTCCCAACGTTCCGGCCCCCCTGCCGGTTTCCAGAAACCCCAAGGACGCCAGCAACCGCGCCGATCGCAGGTTATCGTCAAGGTGATGGGCCCGGACGGGATCGCCGCTTTGCGCGAACCATGCCGCCAGCACAGCCCGCGCCGCTTCGCGCGCATAGCCTTTGCCCTGCGCCCAAGGGGCGATCCAATACCCCAGTTCGTCTGACAATTCGATCCCCCCCACCATCCCGGTGCCATCATCGATGGCAAAGGTCTGGCCGGGGTGGGCCAGATTTTCCACGAAATCCTTGAATTCGGCCGGCCCATAGGGCGTGGGAACACGGGCAAGCCAGCGCGTGACATTCGGGTCGGAAAAGGCGGTCAGAACCGCCTTTTCATCCCGTGACGCAACGGGGCGCAACCAAAGCCGCGTCGTTTTCAATTCGGCGCGGATCATGTGGCCCCCCTTAGCCGAGCTTTCGAATATAGGTCCAGGTTGGCACACGGGCCGCACGCGCCACCGCAAAGGATTCCGCATCGCCCAGATACTGAAACCCGGCATTGGTCAACACATGGCCCGAGCCGGGATTGTCTTGAAACACCTCGGCAAAGATGGTGCGGGCATTGTGCGGATTGGCCGCCATCAGCGCGCGCACCGCATCGGACGCAATCCCCAGATTCCAGAACGCCGGTGCCACCCAAAAGCTGACTTCGGATTGATTGCGGCTGAACTTCTCTTCGTCCATATGCTTGAGGTTGATCACCCCCAACACCTCGGGCAGGCCAGAAATCGCCCCGTCCATCACCCAGATATCTTCTTCGGCGGTGCCGATCATGGCCCGCGACACAAAGGCATCGGCCGCACCGGGCGGCAGGGGATGGGGGATCGACTTCGTCGCCTCGGCCACGCGGCGATCACCGGCATAAAGCGCGAACAGCCCGGCATCCGAGGTTTTGGCCCGACGCAGCACGAACCGCCCGGCCGAAATATGATCCGCATCCCCGATCGGCGCGGCGATTTTTCCCTTTGCTGCAACCGCAGCGACATCCAAAGTCATGGCTTCCCTCCTTTGAAGCGCATGAAGGGCCCTGTTCAAGCCTTGCCTGCCTCCTCCATCTGGGCAGGCAGACCGTTGTTGCCAAGAGATCATGGCAAAACCGTGATCTCTGGCCCGCGAACGAAAGCCCCAAAAATTTTAGGGGACCGGCTTTGCAGCCGATCCCCCATTTACAAGCCAATTGTAAAGGTTCGGCTTATTCGGCTGCCTCTGCAACAGGGAGAACCGAAATAAAGGTCCGGCCTTTCAGGCCTTTCTTGAACGACACTTTGCCTTCGACGGTTGCAAAGATGGTGTGGTCAGTGCCCATACCAACGCCTTCGCCCGGGAAGAAAGTGGTGCCGCGCTGACGCACGATGATGTTGCCGGGGATGGCAGCCTGACCGCCATACACCTTTACACCAAGACGACGACCAGCCGAGTCGCGACCGTTGCGGGAGGAACCGCCTGCCTTTTTATGTGCCATGGGGTGTTACTCCTTTGCTTACTTTGCCGCGGGGGCTTCGTGGGCAGCAACACGCGCAGCAGCGGTGTTGACTGCGGCTGCAACGCCCGACTGCTCTGCGCCCGAGGCCAGAACGCCGGTCACACGGATCAGCGTCAGTTGCTGACGGTGACCACGGGTCCGCTGCGACGAATGCTTACGACGACGCTTGACGTAGGAAATCGTTTTTTCGCCTTTGATCTGGTCGATCACTTCGGCCTGCACAGCAGCGCCAGCAACCAGAGGGGCACCAACGGTCACGGACTCGCCGCCAACCATCAGGATGTCGTTGAACTGGATCTTGTCACCAGCATTGGCGGCCAGCTTTTCAACGCGCAGAACGTCACCCGCCTGCACTTTGTACTGCTTGCCACCGGTCTTCAGGACCGCAAACATGGGTCTATCCTTTTCCTTCACCGCGCCTTTTGGCCCCCATTTCTGGGCGTTGTGGAAGATCGCTCTTCGCCTTCAGACAGCGCGCCCCGCAAAGGGCGTCATTGCAAATATAATCCCAGCAAAGATTCGCACCTTTGCCGGGATGCGCGCTTATCGAGAACTTTGGGTTGAAAGTCAAGAACCGCGCTTGGCACCGCGCCCCCGGCTTCCCCCCCACCCAACCTCAGATGTCATTGCCCAGAATTTGCAGCGCCGCCGCCCGGCCCAGATCCAGCGAAATGCTCCTGAACAGGGTGTCATAGGCCGAAAACAGCGCCGCATTCATCCGTTGACCGGCGGAGGATTCCGAAAAGGCCACATAGGTTTCCAGATCCTCCAGCGGCACCGACTGATAGGCCAGCGCCAGATAGGGGTGAAGCCATGTCACCATGTCGTCGCGGATCGCATCTTCCTGCGACCAGACCTCTTGCAGCATCTCGCCCTCGGTCATCGCGGGATCAAGCCCCCCTTCCGCGGCCAGCCCGCGATAAAACGCCATATTCGAATTCAAGGCCCCCATCACGTTGGATTCGATCAGGTCGTTCACCGCAACAAACCGCTCGATCAGTTTGGCGCGCGCCTTGTCCTTGTCCTGCATGTCCTGCCACAGAACGGTGGCCGCCTCTTCGACATCCTTGTCCAAAAGCGAACGCCGCGCCTCGATCTCCAGCCTCACGAAATCCTTGCCCGGGCTTGCCTCAAAAAAGGCGACGATATTGGCCAGATCTTCGGCACTGCCCTTGGCCAGTTCCGCCCCGATGGCCGAGGTCATGATCGAACTGACCTTGTCCAGCCCGTAGATGTCTTCGACAATGGCCTGCCACCGCGCGCCACCGCGACCGGGAAACATCTCATCTTCCAGGGATTGGCCGTAATCCACCCCTTCGTCCCGCATCACGGCCAGCACATCCCCCATCTGGACGGCGGCCAGGAATCGGTCGATCTGGGCCTGCTGATCGGGCGAGATCGTCGCGGGGGTTTCGGCCATGGCCTGAAACGGCCCCGGCGCCACCCAAGGGGTCGCTCCGGCAAGAAAGGCAACGATGGCGATGCGCGAAATAAGGGTCATGTCTGGCCTTATGCTCCCCTCTCGGTTGCCGAGAGGTTAATGATGTTCATGCGAGGCAAAAGCTACGCGGGAAAACGCCCGCGCCAAAGCCCCTTGGTTCCCTGCAAAACAGCTAAGGCTTTCCGCCCCGATTGCCAAGCGCAGCCCGCGCACAGTGCCGTGACCCCCCGTCGCAGGCCCTTGGACCCGCTGAAAAACAAAGAACGCGAAGCTTTTGAAAAAAGTTTGGAAATGGGGCTTGCGCACCCCAAGCAAGGCCGTTAGGAAGCCCCCAACGAACCACACCATATCACGGAGAGGTGGCGGAGTGGTCGATCGCGCCGGTCTCGAAAACCGGAGTGCCTGCAAGGGTACCGTGGGTTCGAATCCCACCCTCTCCGCCATATGATGGCGACACCGTATCGGGTCTGGGTCTGAATTTCCCCTGAAATCTTAGCGAAGAACGCGCCTGAGGCGTTCGCGATTTGGTCAGTGCGCAACGCGCTCATCGCCCCCCCTTTTCCGGCAATTCCTTCAAATGTTCGCGCGGGGCCATTGACCTGTTCCCTGTGAAACTGCGCCTTGGGGCGCTTGTCCTTACACCCAAGGCACCCGGCTTGGTTCGGAAAGGAAAAATCTGCTCGCCAAACATCCCGTTTGCTGTAGTCTTTTTCCAATTGCGACTTCGTCGATCCCTTATTTCCACAATCTTTTCAAACAATGGGGCAAAAGAATGCTGAATCTGAATTCGATCAACAGCCGCGAAGATTTCAAGTGGGACATCATCCGCAAGGCCGGCAAGGACGCCGCTTTCCGCGATCAATTGCGCAAGGACCCGTCGGGCACCGCCTCCTCCATGGCGGGGGGCGCTGCGGTCAAGGTCAACCTGCATCAGGAATCCGCGAACAATGTCTATTTCCTGATCAACTATAACCCCAACCTGCCCGCGGCGGCAGCGTCGATCACGATCAACCCCAGCGACAACCCCGAAGAGGTGGTCGTCAAGAAGGCCTGGAAAGACCCGGCCTATCGCGCCCAGCTCTTGGCCGATCCTGACAATGTCATCCGCGCCGAATTCGGCAGCGCCATGCCAAGCGGCACCAAACTTGTCGTGCTGGAAGAAACGGCGGACACGCTGGAACTGATCTTGCCAAACGGCATCGACGGGGCGACCCCTCAAACCAGCACCAGCGGCGAATTGTCGGATGCCGATCTGGAATCGGTCGCGGGCGGTGGCTTGTGGTCGTGGATCGCGACCAAGCTCGGCTATACCAGCAGCACCTCGTCGTGCAACCCATCGACCAATTCGGGCAGCTGTGGCTGCTCCTCGGCCAGCGGCGTGCGCGCCTGATTGCGGTTGCAACCCGGCCCGATCTGGGCCGGGTTCCTGTTCGGAAGCGCGGATGAGCCTGTCTGACGCAGACCTTTCCCTGATCGCGGCAGGTGCCCTGACGTTGGCGGAACGTCTGGCGCTTGCGCCATCGTCGTTTTCTCCCGCGGCCCAAGGTGCGGGCCCGCGCCTTGCCCATTGGCGGCGCAGCCTTGGCAGCGATCATCCGGGCCGATTGGACTTGCGCCTGTCGATGCTGGGGCTGTCCGCCGATCGGGCGGGCGATTATCTGGGCGAGGTCCGCCCCGAGGCATTGACCAGCCGACCGGATTGGCTGGCTGGGGTGCCCCTGATCGCAGAGCTTTTGTCAAGCGACCTTGCGCCCCCCCTGCCCGCCGAACTTGCGGCGATTCCCTTTGCCGATCTGATCTGGCCGCTGGCCCAGCACAGCGCCACGGTCATTGCCAGCCGCACCGCCGCACCGCCCCATATGCTAAGCGAACAGGCGTGGGCGGATGTGGCGGGGGCGCTGGTGCGCATTCTGTCCACGGTTCTGGCCCCGTCGCTGTTTCTGGACTTTGACCTGTGGCGCAAACAGGCGCGCAATCGCGGCGCGGATGCCTATACCAGCTTTTGCGCCCAGTTCCGCCGCCATGGCCATCGGGGGTTTCTGACCGACTATCCGGTTCTGGCCCGGCGTCTGACGGTCTTTTACCACAATCACATCACGACCACCGTCCAGTTTCTGGACCGTCTGGCCGCCGATCTCACGGCGCTGGCTGCGGGGCCCGATCTGCCGGTGGCACGGCTGAACCTTGGCCTGTCAGACCGGCACGAGGGCGGCGCGGGCGTCATCCTGATCGACTTTTCTTCGGGGCGCAGCATCGTCTACAAACCCAAGGCGCTGGACAGTGAGGTCTGGTTCCAAGACCTTGCCAAAACCGTTGGCGCGGCGCTGCCCATTCCCGGCGGGTTGATCGACCCCTCGGCTTGGGTGATCGAGCGGGCGGGATATGGCTGGGTCAGCTTTGCCCATCACACCAGTTGCGACACATCCGATCAGATCGACCGCTATTACCTGCGGGCCGGGGCGCTGACCGCGTTGATCCATGCGATCAACGGCTATGATTTTCACGATGAAAACATCATCGCGGCGGGCGAATGGCCCTGCCTGATCGACTTTGAAACCCTGTTCAACCCGGCGGCGCTGGCCACCGACGGAACGGGTGGGCCGGATTACATCGCCTTTTCGGTGACCAACACGCTTTTGTTGACGTCATGGCTGAAATCCATGCACGGCGGGTCGGTCGATTCCGGGGGCCTGACCGCCCATCTTGACGATATGGTGCAAAGCCAGCCCCGGCTAGTTCACCCGAACACGCCCAAGATGCACTGGGCCATTGCGCCGAACCCGCCCAAGCGCGGCACCAACCTGCCGCGCCTGAACGGTACACCGCAAGAATTGCACGATCACCTGCCCGCCTTTCTGACGGGCTTTCGCGCGGCCCTTGGCCACCTGCGCGATTTTGCCCAAAACCCCGATCACCACCCCGATCTGGCCGCCTTGTTTCAGCGGGCCGAGACCATCACCTTTCGCCATATCCTGCGCAACACCCGCATCTATGTGACCCTGTTGCAGGCCAGCTATCTGCCGGAATTCAACCGCAGCGGCATCGACCTTGCGCTGCATTACGAACAACTGGCCCGGGTGCTGTTTCTAAACGGGGGCAAGGCCGATCAGGCGGATTTCGTCGCCGATGAAATCACTGCCCTTCTGGCCGAGGATGTGCCGATCTTTCACCGGCGCAACGACGGTCGCGACCTGACCTCGCGCAGCAGCCCCCCGATCCGGAATTTCTTTGGCTCCACCGGGATCGAGGCGGCGCGCCAGCATCTGGCCCTTCTGACAGACGCCGCGCTTTGGCGACAGGAAGAGGTGATCAAGGCCGCCGTTTTTGCCCGCCTCGCGACGCCCGCGCAATTGGCCGCCGATGCGCAGGGGGCTGCCCTTTCGCCCGCAAAGGCAGGGCCGTTCCCAGAGCTTTTGCTGCCCATGGCCGTGCAGATCGGCCAAGACATCTTGCGCCGGGCGCATCACACGCCGGATGGGCAAATCCACTGGCTGGGGGCGCAGCCCGTCGAAATCCACGAACGCTATTCGGTCGAAAGCTTTAACACCAGCGCCTATGCCGGAAAGGGGGGGCTGGCGCTGTATCTGGCGGCCTTGGACCAGGTTGCCCCCGATCAGGGCTTTGGCGATACAGCGCGCCAGATCCTGACCTTTGGCCCCAAGGATCTGGGCCGCAGGGAAGAGGCCGAACATCTGCAAATTCCGATTGGCGGCTATGCTGGCGTGGGGTCGGTGATTTACACCCATCTGCAAGTGGGGCGACTGCTGGGCGATGCCCCTTTGGTCGAGGCGGCGGTGCAGATCGCCGGGCTGTTGTCCGACACCCATATCGCGGCCGATACGGCCTATGATGTGCTGAACGGCTCGGCCGGGCTGATCCTGTCGCTGATGACACTGGCCGAGGCCACGGGCCAGGATCAGGTGTTGGCGCTGGCCGAACGCGCGGCCCGGCATCTGATGGCCGCGCGTGTCGATACCCCAAACGGCACCGCATGGCCCACGGTGGATGGCATCCTGCACGGCGGGTTTGCCCATGGCGCGGCCGGGATCGGGGCGGCGCTTGTCGGGCTGGGACACCGGTTGGGGCGCGAAGATTTCATCGCCTGCGGGCAGCGGGCCTTTGCGTTCCAAGACAGCCTTTGGCGCGAGGATCAGGCCAACTGGCACGACACGCGGCGGGCAGATGGGGCCTGCACCTGCCCGTGGTGCTATGGCGCTGTGGGAACGGGCTTTGCCCATCTGAGGTTGGCCCCCCACCAATCGCCCGACCAACAGGTGCAGGTGATCGACCGGGTCACGGCCGCGCTTGACCGCGCGCCCCCGGCCTTTGTCGATCATCTGTGCTGCGGCACTGCGGGCGCGATCCTGTTTCACCGGCAGGCAGGGCAAATTGACCGGGCGCAGGCGCTTGCGGCGGCATTGGCGGGCACGCGTGGCACGGTTGAAAATCTGGTCTGCTATCCCAGTGGCGTTGTCGCGCCCGAAATCGCCCGCCCCGTCTTTCCCGGGCTCATGCAGGGCACCGCCGGGATCGGTTATGCCTTTCTGGCGGCGGCGCGCCCCGATCTGCCCCTGCCCGATGTGATGACCCTCTCGAACCCGAAAGGAGCCCCCCGCCATGGCTGAAGGGTCCCGCATCTTTCGCAAGCAATCGCTTGACCGGCTGGCCGACCCGGATCAGTTGGACGAGGGCATTCGCGTCATCCGCCCGCGCGATCTGTTGGTCAGCCTGACCCTGATCGCGCTTTTGGCCGCCGGGGTGGCGTGGCTGTTTCTGGGCCGCACCCTGACCACCGTTCAGGCCGTGGGCATTTTCTCGCCCGCCGATGGCACCATCGTTCAGGTCAGCGCCCCGGCTGAGGGCAGCCTGTCAGAGCTGTTCATCCGCGCCGGCCAAGAGGTCGCGGCGGGGGAAACCCTTGCCATCATCAGCCAGCCCGAGCTTTTGCTGGAACTGCAACAGGCACAGCAGGCGCTGGTGCAGCTTGAGGCACGGGCGAAATCCCGTCTGGCCCAGATCGACGACCGCGCCACCGCGCGCGCCAACCGGCTTGCGGCCCGAACCGCCGCCCTGACCGAACAGCTTGCCGCCAATGAACGCCGCGTGGCCGCCACCACCGAACAGGTGCAGCGCGATGCCGAGCTTTTTTCCCGGGGCCTGATCACCCGGCGCGCGGTCGATGAAAACAAGCGCCTGCTTGACGATGCCCAACAGGCGGTGCTGAACACCCGGTCCGAACAGATCACCTTGCAAGATGAAACCTTGGCGGCCGATCAGGAAGACAGCCGCGACCGTCTGGCCCAAGAGACCGAGGTGCAAGAGGCCAAGGCCCGGGTTTCAGCGCTTGACCTGCGGGCCCGCGAGCAGCGCGCCGTTGTGTCGCCCGCCGCCGGACGGGTCAAGGAACTGGTGGCGCGCGCGGGCGAACGGGTGCAGCCCGGCACCCGCATCGCCACGCTGGAAACCGGCGAGGCGCCAGTGCAATTGGTGGCCTATGTCAGCCCCGAAAGTGGCAAACGCATCAACACCCAGATGTCGGCGCTGGTCGTGCCATCGACCGTGCGGCGGGCCGAACTGGGCAGTTTGCGGGCTCAGGTCGTGCGGGTTTCGGATGCGCCCGTCAGCCCGCAGGCCATGTTGGCGGTTTTGGGCAATGAAAGCCTGTTGTCCCGCTTTGCCCCCCAAGGCGCGCCGTTCGAGGTGGTGATCGACCTGACCCGCGATGCAGCGGGTTTTCCGGTCTGGGCCGCCGGTCAGGGCCCGCCCCTTGCCCTTGACAGTGGCACCTTGGCCGAGGCGGAAATCACCCTGCGCTCTGATCCGCCGATCGCGCTGATCTTGCCGGTGTTGCGCACGCTCTTTCAGGCCGGGGGGGCAAAGTGACCGCCGCGCCCCAGCCCGCCCCCCTGCCCGCCATCCACGCCCGCCGCCGCAAGGTGCCCACCATCTTGCAATTCGAAGCGGTGGAATGCGGGGCCGCCTGTCTGGCGATGATCTTGGCCCGGCTTGGCCGCCATGTTCCGATCGAACAATTGCGCGGCCTGTGTGGCGTGACCCGCGACGGGGCCAAGGCCAGCAACATCCTGAAAGCCGCCCGCAGTTTTGGGCTGGAAGCCAAGGGATTTCGCAAGGAACCGGCCGAGTTGGCACAGGTCCCGATGCCCGCCATCCTGCACTGGAACTTTGAACATTTCGTCGTTCTGGAAGGCATTCGCGGCAAGACCTGTTGGATCAACGACCCCGCCCACGGGCGGCGGCGCATTTCGGTCGAGGAACTGGATCAGGCCTTTACCGGCGTTGTCCTGACCTTTCAGCGCACAGACACCTTTCAGCGCGGCGGGCGACCGGCCAATGTCTGGGCGCTCTTGGGCCGCCAGATCGCACGGGCCAAGGGGGCGCTGTCGCTGATCGCGCTTTTGGTTGTGTCGATGGTCATCACCGGGCTGGTGCTGCCCGCCGGAATCCGCGTCTTTGTCGATGGTGTGTTGATCGACGCTCAGGCGCATTGGCTGATCTGGCTTTTGGGCGGCATGCTGGCCACCGCCCTTTTGCGCAGTGCGCTGGCCTATGTTCAGGGCGTGCTTTTGCTGCGGTTGAATGCCCGGATCGCGACGGTTGGCGCGGGTCGGCTGATCTGGCATCTGCTGCGCGTGCCCATCGGCTTTTTTGCTCAGCGACACGCGGCCGAGGTGGCGGACCGTCTGTCCACCAATGATGAAACCGCGCGCCTGTTGTCGACCCAGATCGCCACCACGGCCATGCGCCTGTGCGAGGTGATCTTTTACGGCGTGGTCCTTGTGATGATGCAGCCCATGGCCGGGGCCGTGGTCTGGGCCTTGGCCGCGCCGAACATACTGGCGCTTTGGGCCTTTTCCGGATCGCTGCGCACCGCCGCAGAACGGTTGCGCATTCGCGAAAGCCGTCTGGTCACCCAGACGGCGGGCATGATCCAGAACATCCCCACCATTCGCGCCTCGGGGCGCGAGGCGGCGAATTTCCGCAAATGGGCGGGGCTCCATGCACAAGTCGTCAACGCTCAACACCGAGCCTCGGTGCAAGATGCCGTCTTTGGCGCGCTGCCTGTTCTTTTGCGGGGTCTCTCCGAGGCGGCGATCATCGCCTTGGGCGTCTGGCTGGTGCTGGAGGGGGCCTTCACCATCGGCGATTATCTGGCGTTTCAGACCCTTGCGATCAGCTTTCTGGCCCCCATCGGCGCGCTTTTGGCCATTGGCCCCGAGGTGGCGACCGTCCGCACCGGCCTGATGCGGGTCGAGGATGCAATGCGCTATCCCCTTGCCGACGCGCCCGCCCCAACCGACACCGACCAGCGCCTTCAGGGGCGTGTGACGCTCAGCGATGTCTCCTTTGGCTATTCGCCGCTGGACCCGCCCCTGATCAGCGATGTCTCGCTGTCTGTGGCACCGGGCCAGACCGTCGCGCTTGTCGGGGCGTCGGGCAGCGGCAAATCCACCCTTGGCCGCCTGATCTGCGGCCTGCTGGCGCCGACCTCGGGCACCATTGCGATCGATGACCTGCCCTTGGCCCAGCTTCCCGCCCCCCTTCGGGCCCGCGAAATCGCCTATGTCGATCAAGAGATCTTTCTGTTCGCGGGCACCATTCGCGAAAACCTGTCGCTGTGGCTGAATGACGTGTCAGAGGCCGATCTGATGCGCGCGCTTGACGATGCGGCGCTGCTGGATGACGTTCTGGCCCGCCCCGGCGGTCTGGACGCCCCGTTGACCGAAGACGGCAGCAACCTTTCGGGGGGGCAGCGGCAGCGGTTGGAAATCGCGCGCGCCCTTGTCTTTCAGCCCTCGGTCATCGTGCTGGACGAGGCGACGGCCGCCCTTGACCCCGAAATCGAGGAAAAGGTGACCGACAACTTGAACCGGCGCGGCGTGACCCAGATCGTCATTGCCCATCGGCTCAGCACCATTCGCGATGCCCATGAAATCATCGTGCTGGACCGGGGCCAGATCGTGGAACGGGGCACCCATGACAGCCTTTTGGCGGCAGGCGCGCAGTATGCGGCCCTGATCCAGACATCATGACAGATCCCATCGCCCCCGCCCCCTCGCCCGAGATCGATCTGGGCCAAACCGCCGGGTTTTGGCGCATCGCCCAAGGCGCGGTTGATATCTTCTTTCAACCCCAGCCCGGGCGGCGGCGGATGTTTCTGTTTCGCATGCCCGAGGGGGGGGGGTGCTGGGGGGCGCGTCCGGGCCCGATCAGGCGCGGCTCATCGCCGTGCCCCGCAAGGGCGCCAGACTGACAGAGACCCCGCCTTCCGCGCAGGCACTGACCGAATGGCTGGGCCAGTTCGTGCCGCCCCTCTTGCCCGCCGCCGGCGGATGGCCGCAGGCCCTGTCGGATCAGGAAACCGCCGTTGCCATGGGTCAAACGGCCCGCGTGCCAGCGGGGCAAACGGGCGGGCTGCTGGTGCATCAGGGGCAGGCGCTCCTTTGGGGGCTCTATCCGGTTGGGCCGGGGGTTTATCCTGCCGGTTCGGGCGTCTGGATCACCTCAGACGCGCCCGATACGCAGGTGTCGCTGTCGCCCGCCCTGCCGCTTGATCCCCAAGGCCTGACCCTGTTCCATGCGGCGGTGTTTCAGGTGCTGGCCGCGATGGCCGAAAAGGCGGGGCAAGACAGCCGCGTGGCGCTCAGCCGGATCGAGCAGGAAAACCACGCCCATCTGGCGCGGGCGGTTGCGGAGTTGCGGGACTTGGGCCATGCCCCGCCCCCACCGCCGCCCCTGCCCCCCGATGACCGCGACCGCCCC
>JALQUQ010000450.1 GCA_023263735.1 Paracoccaceae bacterium
GCGGTGAGCGATCACTGTGACTGGCCAGCCCTTTTCCAACAGGTTCTGGGCCATGCCCTGACCCATCAGCCCCACGCCGACAAAACCGATGCGCTCTTTTTCCATGGCTTCCCCCCTTTGATAGATGCGACCATTGGTGGCGGGGAAATGACCCAAGATCAACGGCCAATGAAAAGGGGCGCAGGTTTCCCCGCGCCCCTTTGGCCACAGGTCGCGTGGCGAATTAGTTGTGGGCTGCCAAGAAAGCGGCCACATCCTCGCCGCCTTCTTTCAGTTTGAAAGCCATCTTGGATTTGTTGCCGGCGCCCGCTTTGTCGGCCACCCATTTCGACGGATCGACGACGTAAGCGGCGACCGAGGCTTCGTCCCATACGGAGCCATCCGCGCCAGCGGCGACCAGACCGGGGCCATATTTGAACCCGTCGCCCGTGCCGATCTGCCGTCCGATGACGCCAAACAGGTTCGGGCCGGTCTTGCCGCCCTTGACGATGGCATTGCCCGAAGCGTCAATCACGGCGTGGCAGGTCTTGCAGCGTTTGTTGAACACCTCTTCCCCTTCGGCGGCATCGCCCGCAAAGGCAGGCGCCGCGACGCCAAGCAGAACAGCAACAAGGGCAAACATCTTCATCGGACATCTCCGGCTTTGGGGGGAAACCGCACGATGCGGCCCCCGGGATAACGGTGGGTCCGGTGATGCACCGCGCGCGATCAGATGACAAGTTGGAGGATGGTCGCAGGGGCGCGCGCAGTGTGGGCGCCCATGGAATGAGCGCGAGTCGGGATATGGGTCAGAAACATTGACTTTGATTTCGCGCCGCGCAAATGTCGCGCAATCGGGTAGGAGATTACCAAATGCAGTGGGAAGCGGTCTTGGCCCCTCGGATGGGCCGGATGAAGGCGTCTGAAATTCGCGAATTGCTCAAGCTTTTGGATCAGCCCGACATCATTTCCTTTGCGGGGGGGATTCCCGATCCGAAATTGTTCCCGACCGAGTCGTTTCGCGATGCATTGGCGCGGGCATTGGAGCCGGGCAAGGCCGATGCGGCCCTGCAATATTCGGTGTCCGAAGGGTCGATGGCGCTGCGCAGGTGGTTGGCGCAGCATATGGCCGGTTTGGGCATGCCCTGCGGCGTTGACAACATCCTGATCACATCGGGGTCACAGCAAGCGCTGGATTATCTGGGCAAACTGATGATCGGCACCGATGACACGGTCTTGGTGAACTGGCCCACGTATCTGGGCGCGCTTGGGGCGTTCAACGCCTATGAGCCGCGCTATGACCGGCTTGACCCGGGGTCGAACCGCGAAGCCGCCGATTTTGCGCAAACGGCCAAGGCGGCGGGCGGCAAGCCCAAGTTCATCTATCTGTCGGTGGATTTTGCCAACCCCACCGGCGAAACGCTGGACCGCGCCCAACGGGATCGGGTGCTGACCTTGGCCGAAGAGTTGGACTGCGCCATCGTGGAAGACGCCGCCTATCAGGCGCTTCGCTATGATGGAGAGCCGATTCCCCCCATTCTGGCGCTGGAAATCGCGCAAAAGGGCAATATCGACGCCTGCCGCACGATCTATTGCGGATCGTTTTCCAAAACGCTGGCCCCCGGTCTTAGGGTGGGTTGGATCGTGGCGGCGTCGGATGTGATCCGGCGTCTGGTGTTGATGAAGCAGGCCGCGGATTTGCATTCTTCGACCCTGAACCAGATCGCCGTGGCCGATGTGGCCGAGCGGGTGTTTGAAAGCCATGTCGCCGGATTGCGCGCCGTTTATCGCCAGCGCCGGGATGCGATGCTGGCGGCGCTGGATCGCGAAATGCCCGAGGGCGTCCGTTGGAAAAAGCCCGAAGGTGGCATGTTCGTCTGGATCACCTTGCCCGAAGGCATGGACGGGGCCGCGCTTTTGGCCCGGGCGATCCAGACCGAACGCGTGGCCTTTGTGCCCGGGCGCGCGTTCTTTGCCGATGGGTCGGGGGCAAATACGATCCGGCTGAGCTTTAGCCTGAATGAGCCCGAAGTGGTGGCCCAAGGCATCGCCCGATTGGCCAAGGTGATCCGCGCGTCGATGTGAACCGGTCAGGCGGTCTGGCAGGTGGCCGGGCCGTCGCCGTTCGGGCAAAGACCACCTTCGGGGAAAAACCGGGGAAAGGTGGTTTTCAGGGCGACATCCAGATCGTCCATGGTCACGGGCAGGCCCAGATCAACCAGACTGGTCACCCCGTGATCGCGAATCCCGCAGGGCACGATGCCGGAAAAATGGGACAGGTCCGGTTCGACATTGATCGATATGCCGTGAAAGCTGACCCAACGGCGCAGCTTGACCCCGATGG
>JALQUQ010000451.1 GCA_023263735.1 Paracoccaceae bacterium
TAAGCAAAAAGAACGCGCGCGGCAGCACATCGGCCCGCCGGAGCCAGTCAAGCCCAAGGTCAAAGCCATAATAGGCGATGTCGGGTGCCAGCTTGCCAAAGAACTCGGGGGCATGGTCGCGCCCCGCGCCTTGAACCCAGCTTTGACCGGCGGCGATGTTGATCAGCGCGATGGGCTGATCCATGATCCGGATCGCCTCGCCCCGGATGACGACCACGATATTGGGCTTGCCATCCGGGTTTGCCGGGTTGACCTGTCGGCCCAGACGCCCGCGCCAAAGGTGGATGTCGTCAATATCGTCACCCGAGGATAGGCCCGGTGCCGCGCCACGGTTCCAGAACCGCCGGAACACCGTGCCCCGCAGGTCGGTCGGAAATTCCCGCCAGCGCAGTTCATCATTCATCGCGTGGTTCGCGCCGACCAGAAACGCCTCGATAAAGGCGCGGTTCTCGACAAACAGCGACACCGTGTCTTCGGGCAAGTCGCTTTGACCGGGCAGCAAGGCCGCGCGGCCAAGACGCATCAGGCGCGGGGCCAAGGGATCATCGATCCTTGGTGCCCGCCAGACCGGGCGTTCGGCTGCGCGCTCGGCGGTGCTGAGACCGCGCACCAAAGCATCGGATTTCAACCTTGGCAGCAGCGACAGACGGTCACCAAGACTGCTGGCAAGGGCGGCACTGCGCACCGGGGCCACCGGAATGGCGATGCCCAAGGGCAGCGGAACGCGCGACACCGTTTTGCCGGGCCCGGACACCCGGGCCAGCAGCGCCGCCCCCTCGGCCCGCGCGGGGGCTGTCTGGCGGGCGGCAAGCTCTGCCTCGATCGCCCGCACCGCACTGTCGGGACGGGGGCGCGACCGAACACCCGGTGTAAGATCGCCGGGGATCATCGGTTGCGCCACCACACGAAGGCCCGTTTCGGCATCGCGGGCCGGCTTGCGGGCGGCCGCCCGGCGCATGTCGCGGCTTGCAAAGGTTTCCGGCGTGCCAGCCGCCTCCAGCACCCCGCCGACCGTGACCCGACCGCGCGCGCCCTGCGCGGCGGTCGCATAGCGCTGAAACGGTTCGGCCAAGGCCAAGGCGATATCGCTGTCAAGTCGCGCAAAATGGCGGTCAACCACCCGCCGCGCCAAGGCCGTCGCCAAGGCAAGGCGCGCGATGGCCCTGTTTGCCGCCACCACCTCGCCATATTGGTCCCAGCAGGCCTTGGCAAAGGCCTCTTGATTGTCATGCACCACCCGGGCACCAAGGGCGGCGGCATCGCGGAACTTTAGATCAAGGTTGATGCGGTCGCACCACGCCCCCGATTGCATCGCCGCAACATCCACCCGCTGCACCGGGGTATAGCGCGCGCCATAGGGCGGAAAGGCCACCAGCGGATCTTCGTCATCTGCCGCATCCGGGGCCTCTCCCGCGATCACGGTATTCAGCGTTTCGGCCATACGGCGGGCCAAGGCGATTTCGGTCGCGGCGGGGGCGATATAATCCTGCCGCATCAACGCCGCCTGCCGGTCAAAGGCGCTTTGGGCAGGCTGAAACCCGTCGTAATAGCCCGGACGATGCGACAGCACCTGCTGTGGTTCCCCCGGCGCGGGTTTTTCCGTGGTGCCATCGCCGGGGCCCTGCGCCACGGGCGGCGGATCATAGGGGCCAAGACGGCGCAGCGCGGCCTCAAGATCGCCGGGCCCGGCGGTCACGAACTCGGCACTGAAATAATAGGGCAGCGTCACGCCTTGGGCACCACCGGTCCAAGCGGGTTGCCGCGGATCGGTCGCGCCCGGATCAAACCCAAGACCGGCCAGCCGCCCCGCCTCACGCGTGGGCACCAGAAAAAGGGTGTAACGGGCCGCGGGCGCAAGACGGCGCAGGCACAGCAGACGCGCGAACCCACGGCCGGGATCGGCGGTCACGGCGGCCAGCGCGGTTTCATTCGGGTCGGGCCGGTCAACATGAACATGCGCCCAGGCCCAGGCCTCGGCCAGGTCTGGCAGGGCCGTCGATCCGTCGGCCACCTGCACCGCGGGCAGCGGCGCGGACCCTTGGGCGATAGGGCTGAACTCTTCGGGCCGCAACGCCACCAGCGCAAGCCAAGGCGCAAGCCGGTCCGGCACCCCCGCCTCGGTCGCATAGCGCCACGGGAAATCGGCATCGCGAAACTCGACAAAGGGAAAGAAGTTATGCGCAAAACCCCGCATCCCCCGGGCCGGTTCCACCCGCAGGATCTGGCCCGGATCCAGGCCCACCACCTCGCCCGGGCCCCGAAACCGCGCCGATTGCGCAATGCGCGCGCCTTGCACCGCACCATCGCCCTTG
>JALQUQ010000452.1 GCA_023263735.1 Paracoccaceae bacterium
GCATCACCCGATCTTGGGATACGACAAGGATCATAATTCCATCATCGCGCGAACTATCGCCAACACCCCATTGATTGAAAAGGCTTTTCGCATAGTCGGCGATGTCTTGGCCCGCGCCGCCGTAATTGGCCAGATGATCCATGGTCACCACGACCACATGCGCACCGGTCTCTTTGCGCCCCTCTTTCAAGGCCAGTGCGATCCGCCCCTCGGCCTCGGGCGACAAGAGATTGGCGAAATCGCTGACCGTATCGGACAGAGGGTCAGGCAGGCGCTGCGCATGGGCTGCAAAAGGAAAAACCGCAAGGCACACCACCAGCGCGCGAAGAAACATGGCCTACTCCATCAGTTCGGCGATGACTTTGGGGGCCATCATGACATCTTCTCGCGTGCAATCAAACTGCCCAACCTGCATGCGGATCACATATTTTCCCTCATGCCGGGTTTGGGTCAGATAGATTCTCCCGTCATCGTTGATCTTGTTCAGCAGGGTTTCGGTGGCATCGTCGGTCGCGCAGGCAAAGGTGAACAACGACAGACGCGGATTGGTTGTCAGCACGATCCCGGGGATTTTCGCAATCTCTTCAGCGGCTTCGCAGGACCACTTCACGTGGTTTCTGATCCGCTGGCGCAACCCGTCCAGCCCATAGGCCCGCAAGGTGAACCACAGTTTCAACGCCCGGAACCGGCGACCCAGCGGCACGGTCCATTCGTTGAAGTTCACGATGTCTTCCTTGCCCGCCGTTTCCAGATAGCTGGGCCGCAGGCCAAGGGTGCGCACCTGAGGGGTCGGGTCTCGCAGGAACTGAACCGCGCAGTCAAACTGGGCCCCCAACCATTTGTGCGGGTTGATGACGATGCTGTCGGCCCCGTCAATTCCCGCCCATAACTCTCTGAATTCCGGGCAAATCATCGCCGATCCGGCCCATGCGGCATCAACATGGGTGGGCAGATCGGCCGCATGCGCGATGGCGATGCACTCGGTCAAAGTGTCAAAGGCGCCCACGCTGGTGCCACCACAACACAAGATCACGCCAATCGGCAAATAGCCCTGATCGCGGTCGGCCTGAATGGCGGCTTGCAGGGCATCGGGGCGCATGGCCAAATGGTCATCGGTGGCGATCTTGACCAGATTGTCCTGCCCGATCCCCGCCACACGCGCGGCCTTGTCCACGCTGGAATGGGTTTGGGCGCTGCAATACAGCCGCATCCGGGGCGCACCGCTGAGCCCTTGGCTCAGGCCCTTCCACGTCAGCGCCGCTTCGCGCATCGTCAACACGGCCGAAAGCGTGGCGGTGGTGGCGCTGTCGTGAATCGTGCCGGTGAAATGGTCGGCCAAGCCAAAGCCCTGCCGCAGCCACGTCATCATGACCTGCTCCACCTCGGTCACGGCGGGGCTGGTCTGCCAGATCATCCCTTGGGCCGCGATCGCATTGGCCAATTGCTCGGCCAGCATCGAGGCCGGAGAGGCATTGGCCGGGAAATAGGCAAAGAAGCGGGGATGCTGCCAATGGGTGATGCCGGGCAAAATCGCCTCGAAATCGGCAAAGACCTGCTCCATCGGTTCGGGCTGTTCGGGGGGCACGGCGGGCAATTGGGCCGCGATCTTGCCCGGCACCAGCGGCGCGCGCACCGGTCGCCCCCGCAGGCCCGTATGATAATCATGCGCCCAATCGGCCGCCCGTTTCGACCAGTCCCGCAGATCATCGTGGTTCATCGCTGCCTCCCATTTTGCTGAACATGTTGAATAAAAGTCCCAGCCAAAAGACAACACGAAAAAGGCTTGGCGAAGCCCGGATTCCCAAGTATGCAGTCGGCATGAGACAAACGCTGATCATGTGCATTTGCTGCATTATCCGCTGACCAACGGTCACGCGGGCGCTTGTCAACATTCCAGACCTGAACGGAAGTTGCCAGTCCCCGCGAAGGGAAACAGCATGCTGTGAGGGACGGGGAAAAATGACGACGATCCGGCTGACCAATTCGAAGACACGGGTGAAAGAGGATTTCACCCCGATCGATCCGCAAAACGTGCGGATGTATGTCTGTGGCCCGACCGTCTATGACCGCGCCCATCTGGGCAATGCGCGGCCCGTGGTGGTGTTTGACACGCTTTATCGGCTGTTGCGCCATGTCTATGGGGCGGAGCATGTCACCTATGTGCGCAATTTCACCGATGTGGATGACAAGATCAACGCGAAGGCCCGTGAAACAGGGCGCGCGATTGGCGAGATCACCGAGGAAACCATCGGTTGGTATCACGCGGATATGGATGAAATCGGCGTAAGCCGCCCCACCCATGAGCCGCGC
>JALQUQ010000453.1 GCA_023263735.1 Paracoccaceae bacterium
CAATCCAGGTTGTTACCTTTGTGGTAATCCTAGGAAAACCCACAAGGATTCACTAACGATACAGGAAAAATCCTTTGACCAAACTGGAAAGTGGAGTGAGGAATGATAACTATTGTGTTACTTGCCACACAAGTGGTTTTGGCGTATAATATGGGTTGGTTCTATTAATTGGAGTAAATGATGAGTTTGAATCGCAATCAATCCGCCTTTGTGAAAGCTGCTGAAGAAATTTTCGGTGTCGGTGCAATACTGACACGGGATGGTATTGAGCATGTTGTTGAAGAAGCGGACCTTTCTTTTCCATATTGGCTTGTGACCAAGTCGGATTACCGAGTTGATCGTGGCCGTTACAAATTGCCTGATATTGGCAGCAAGAAACAAATGAAACAACCAGAACCTGAATTAGAAGTGGCTTTGGCTGCATCATCTTGGGGCCGCAAACGGGAATGGACGTTTCCCCCGCCAGTTTCCCGAAAACGCCCGTGACGGGGCGCGGCAATCCGGACCATCTCTACCCTCCGATTCAAGCTATGCAATATTCATTGCAAAAAACATCTATTGTCAACACATGGTGCGTGTGATTATCGTTTTGCCGCACAAGCTGGGAGGAATGCCGATGGCTGGAAAGACGATTCGCCTGACGATGGCGCAGGCCGTGGTGCGGTGGTTGACCGCGCAGTTCACCGAGATCGACGGCCAGCGCGTGCCGTTGTTTGCGGGCGTGTTCGGGATTTTCGGGCATGGCAATGTGACCTGTCTTTCCGAGGCGCTGGAGGCTGTGCAGGACCAATTGCCAACGTGGCGCGGGCAGAATGAACAGTCGATGGCCTTGGCCGCGATCGGCTTTGCCAAGGCCAAGCGGCGGCGTCAGATCATGATCGCAACCTCCTCCATCGGGCCGGGGGCGCTGAACATGGTGACGGCGGCGGGCACGGCCCATGCGAACCGTTTGCCCGTGCTGTTGATCGCGGGGGATACCTTTACCAACCGTCTGCCCGACCCGGTGCTGCAACAGGTGGAGCATTTCGGCAATCCGACGGTGACGGTGAATGACGCGTTCAAGGCCGTGACGCGGTATTGGGACCGGATCACCCATCCGGCGCAGATCATCCAGTCCTTGCCGCAGGCGGTGGGGGCGATGCTGGACCCGGCCGATTGCGGCCCGGCGTTCCTTGCCCTGCCGCAAGACACGCAGGAATTGGCCTTTGACTACCCCGAGGTGTTTTTCGAGCCGCGCCTTTGGGCCATTCCGCGCCCGCGGGCGGATCGTCAGGCGCTTGCCGATGCGGCGGCTCTTTTGCAGACGGCGAAAAAGCCGCTGATCATTGCCGGGGGTGGCGTGCGCTATTCCGGGGCCGAAGAGACGGTGGCCGAATTTGCCGCCAAGCGCGGGATTCCGGTGGTGGAAACCATCGCGGGCAAGGGCGGGTTGACCCATTACCACCCCGTTCACGCGGGGCCGATCGGGATCATCGGGTCAACCAGCGCCAATGCCTTGGCCGCCGAGGCCGATGTGATTTTGGCGATTGGCACGCGGTTGCAGGATTTCACCACCGGGTCGTGGACGGCATTCGCACAGGATGCCCGTTTCATCTCGATCAACGCGGCGCGGTTTGATGCGCTAAAGCACCGGGCCTTGGCCGTGGTGGGCGATGCGCGGGAATGCGTGACCGAGCTGGACGCGGCGCTTGGCGAATGGGCGGCCCCGGCAGAGGTGATGACCGAAGCGAAAACCCTGTTCAAGGCGTGGGACGCCCTGCTGGATGACCATCAGGTCCCGACGAACGCGCCGATCCCCACCTATGCCCAAGTGGTGAATGTGGTGAACAAGGCGGCGGGCGAACGGGATACGCTGGTCGCGGCGGCAGGCGGCATTCCGGGCGAGGTGGCCAAGGGCTGGCGGGTCAAGGCGCCGAACAGCTTTGATCTGGAATTCGGCTTCTCTTGCATGGGCTATGAGATCGCGGCGGGCTGGGGCTGTGCGATGGCGCAAGGCGGCCCCGGCGGTTTGGGCGGCACCCCCATCGTGATGCTAGGGGACGGCACCTATATGATGATGAATTCCGACATCTATTCCACCGTCTTGGCCGGGCATAAGATGATCGTCGTGGTCTGTGACAACGGCGGCTATGCGGTGATTTCGCGCCTGCAACAGTTCAAAGGCGTGCCGGGGTTCAACAATTTGCTGAAAGATTGCCGAATTCAGAATGCCGCCGAACCGCTGCACGTGGATTTTGCGGCCCATGCGGCGGCGATGGGCGCGGCAAGCCGAAAATGTGAAAGCTTGGCCGACCTTGAGGCGGCTTTGG
>JALQUQ010000454.1 GCA_023263735.1 Paracoccaceae bacterium
CGGTCATCGTGCGCGATTTTCGCAAATCTTACCCCGAGGTTTCGCTAAGCCTGATGCCGATGAACCGGGCGGAACAGCATCGCAGTCTGATCCGTCGCGACATCGATATCGCCATCGCGCGGCCCTCGTTGACCGACCCGGAAATCGTCACCCGCAAATTGGTCGAAGAGGCGCTGATGTTGGCCGTGCCCGATGGGATGGATTTGCCGGATGGCCCGGCCGATCTGGCAACCCTGACGCATGAGCAACTGATCCTTTGCCCCGAATTCCCGCGCCCGTCTTTTGCGGATTTCGTTCTGGACGCCTGTGCCGACATGAATGTGGCCTTTGACCGGCGCGTGTTCACGATGGATTTTCAGACGACCATCGCCCTTGTCGCCGTGTGGGAGGGTATCGCGATCGTTCCGGCGGCCATGGCATCGGTTTCGCGTGCGGGCGTGCGGTTTCACACGATCAAGGGAATGAAGGCAAAGACGGGGCTTTCCGTCAATCATCGGGTCGATGCGCAGGGCATCCACATCCGAAACTTTGTCGCCATTGCCCAACGCGCGGCGCGGGACGGGGCCTGATTTTGGGCGGTGCGTGGCGTCAGATCAGCTTTCCCTAAGGATCATGCCGATGATCCGCTCGGCCGTGGGGGGCAAGGTTGCGTCGGTGCGGCTGACAATGCCCAAGGCATCCACCGCCACCCCCATGTCAAACGGCACCTGAACAAATGGCATGCTGACCCCGTCGGTAAAGCTTTGCACCACGGGCAAGGCCAAGGGGGAAATCGCATCCGTCTCCTTGAGAACAGCCAAGGTGAACAGAAACGACATGGTTGAAATCCAGCGGGTCGGGGGCGGGTAGCCCGCGTTTGACCACCACCGCATGACCGTCTGTGCCAGCGGCGTTTCATCGCCCGACATGACCCAATCAAACCGGCGCAGATCTTCGATGCCGATCTGGCTTTGCATCAGGATCGGATGACCACGCCGCACAACAAGCGCAAGCGGTTCAGTCCCAAGGGTCCGCATCGTCAGTCGATTGGACAGATGCGAGGGAATGCGCCCCAAGGCAAAATCCAACGCCCCGGACAGGACCCCTTCGCACAACTGATCCGAGGTGGCGACAACCACCTCGGCGGTGATGTTGGGGCTTTGCTCGCGCAGGTGGCGCAATGCTGGCAAAAGATGGCTCAGCGCCGGGCCGGTCACGGAACCGATGCGGATGTGGCCCGTATTTCCAGACGCGGCCTCTTCGATGTCGCGAACCGCGTCCTTGAGTTCCAGAAAAACCCGTTCCGCCCGCCGGGCCAAGGCTTCGCCCACCTCGGTCAATTTCAGACTGCGCCCATCGCGTTCGCGAATGGGATGGCCGATAATCTCCTCCAGTTCGGCCAACAGGCGCGAGGCGGCAGGCTGTTGCAGCCCCAATCGATCGGCGGCCAGCCCCAATCGGCCCACGGCACGCAGTTCGGACAGCAGCCGCAAATGGCCCAGTTTCAGGCCCCGAAAGCTGGCATCAAAGGGTGTTTCCCGGTCAGACATAACATTTACGATATGGTTTGATCTGAAATGGTCATTTGACAGTAATGATAGCTCAAATCAATAGTTCAAAACCCCGTTCCGTTCGGACACCGGGAAAACAGAACGCTTTTCAGGGAGGAAAGAAATGACGTTCTCCAGACGGTCCATGCTGGCCCTTGCCACCGGCCTTGCCACCATCGCTACGCTGTCGGCCCCCGCTTTTGCACAAGACAAAGGCACCGTCGGCATTGCGATGCCGACCAAATCGTCGTCGCGCTGGATCTCGGACGGTAATTCGATGGTCGAGCAGTTCACCGCTGCTGGCTACGGCACCGACCTGCAATATGCCGAAGACGATATCCCGAACCAGTTGGCCCAGATCGAAAACATGATCACCAAGGGCGTCAAGGTTCTGGTGATTGCCGCCATCGACGGCACCACCCTGTCGAACGCGTTGGAAAACGCGGCGGCCAGCGGCATCAAGGTCATCGCCTATGACCGCCTGATCCGCGACAGCGAAAACGTCGACTATTACGCGACCTTCGACAACTTCAAGGTCGGCGTTCTGCAGGCCAACAGCCTTGTTCAGTGCTTGAACGAGCGTTTTGGCGATGCCAAGCCGAAGAACGTGGAACTGTTCGGCGGCTCGCCCGACGACAACAACGCCTTCTTCTTCTACAACGGTGCGATGTCGGTTCTGCAGCCGATGATCGACTCGGGCGAGATTGCCATTCCGTCGGGCCAGATGGGCATGGACGTTGTCGGCACCCTGCGTTGGGATGGTGCGGTTGCTCAGGCT
>JALQUQ010000455.1 GCA_023263735.1 Paracoccaceae bacterium
CGGGCGCGCGCGGGTGTTGCGCTCCTGGGGCGGCATCATGGACATGAGCCCCGACGGATCCCCGATCATCGACAAAACGCCGATCGAAGGTCTCTATCTCGATTGCGGCTGGAACTATGGTGGGTTCAAGGCCGTGCCGGCCAGTGGCTGGTGCATGGCGCATCTGATGGCAACCGGTGAAACTCACGACGTCGCCCGCCGCTTCCGCCTTGACCGTTTTGCGACTGGGCATCTTCTCGACGAAGAAGGCACCGGCAGCCAACACAATCTGCATTGAGGTGACCATGATCCACCCAGTCTCTTTGGCCCCGACCGGCGCCGCCTCCGGCGGGAGTATTTGGAAAAGGTGCAAAAGCTTGGTTTCCCCTTTGGACTTGCACCTTTTGAAAATACTCCGGGGTGAGGCCGCAGGCCGAGGGGCAGCGCCCCGTTACTTTTGCACGTCCCGCACGGGAGATTGTTCATGCGTTTGACCTGCCCTTATTGCGGTCCGCGGGATCGGAGAGAGTACACCTATACCGGCGCGGCAATCGCCCTTGACCGACCTGAGGCCGATGCTGACGGTCCGGTATGGGACGACTATCTGCACAACCGTGAGAATCCGGCCGGGGTGACGGAGGATCTTTGGTATCATGAGCAGGGATGCGGGGCTTGGGTGCGGGTGAGGCGCAACACGGTCACGCATGAAATCCTTTCGGTCGTGGCGATTGACGGGGGGGCGAAATGAGGGTCGATGGTTGGGGGCGGGTGGATCGGTCGCGACCTGTCACCTTTGAATTCGACGGTCGCGCCTATTCTGGCTTTCGCGGGGATACGCTTGCCTCGGCGCTTTTGGCCAATGGGCAGATCCTTATCGGGCGGAGCTTCAAGTATCACCGCCCGCGGGGGCTTTTGACCGCCGGGGCCGAAGAGCCGAACGGTTTGGTCGAGGTGGTTGGTCCGGCCAATGTGACGCCAAACACCCGAGCGACGGTGCAAGAGCTGTTCGAGGGGCTGGTGGCGCGCAGTCAAAACCGCTGGCCGAGCCTTGGGCTGGATCTCTTGGCGGTGAACGATCTGGCCGCGCCGTTCCTGAGCGCTGGGTTCTATTACAAGACCTTCATGTGGCCGCGCAAGTTCTGGGAGGGTCTTTACGAGCCATTGATCCGCCGGGCCGCGGGCTTGGGGCGATTGTCGGGGCGCCATGATGAGGGGTGTTACGAAAAGGCTTGGGCGCATTGCGATCTGTTGGTCGTGGGGGGCGGTCCCACCGGTTTGATGGCGGCCTTGGTGGCGGCGCGGGCGGGGCTTGATGTCATTTTGGCCGATGAGCAATCCGAGATGGGGGGGCGCCTTCTCTCGGATGGGCGCGAGATCGGCGGCCAGTCCGCGGCTGATTGGGTTGTGGGCGTTCTGGGCGAATTGAAGGCCTTGTCCAATGTGCGTCTGATGACGCGCACCACGGTCACGGGGGCCTATGACGATGGCACCTTTGGCGCGTTGGAGCGGGTGAGCCTGCATCGGCGGCCGCGCCCCAATTTGCCCCGCGAAAGCTTTTGGCGGATCGTGGCCAAGCGCTGCATTCTGGCCTCGGGGGCGTTGGAGCGGCCGATCGGATTTGCCGACAACGACCGCCCCGGGGTCATGATGGCCAGCGCGGTCGAGACCTATTTGCAGCGCTATGGCGTTGCGGCCGGGCGGAAGCTGACGTTTTTTGCCAATAACGATGCGACGCGGCGGGTTGCGCGGCTGTGTCTGGATGCGGGGCTTGAGGTGGCGGCCATCATCGACAGCCGCCCCGATGCCGCGCCAGAGGCGGGCTGCGAGGTGATCGCGGGCGGGCGGGTGATCGGGACCGAGGGGCGCAGGGCCTTGCGGCGCATCACGGTGATGGATGGATCGGGCCAGGAACGGCGGATCGAGACGGAGTGTCTGGGCATGTCGGGCGGCTGGAACCCGACTGTGCATCTGACCTGTCATATGAACGGTCGGCCCCGGTGGTCAGAGGATCTGGCGGCCTTTGTGCCGAACGAGGGCGCGGTGCCCGGCTTGGTCGCGGCAGGGGCGGCGAATGGGGTGTTTTCGACCGCTGGATGTCTGGCCGCGGGGGCCGAAGCCGCGCGGCAGGTGGCGCTTGCGCTTGGCCATCCCGCGCCGGTCGTCGATCTGCCCAAGGCCGAGGATGACCCCTATCGGATTGCGCCGCTCTGGGCGGTTCCGGGCAAAAAGCGGGCCTTTCTTGATTTTGCCAATGACGTCACGGTCAAGGATGTGGGGCTGGCCGCGCAGGAAGGGTTCCAGAGCGTTGAGCATATG
>JALQUQ010000456.1 GCA_023263735.1 Paracoccaceae bacterium
GCGGGCGCGGCGCTGCGGGTTGGTTGCGGCCCAACCGATCTGGGCCTTGGCGGCCGATTCAACGGCGGCGTTCAGCTCTTCAAGGCTGGCAAGCGCAACGCGGGCCTGCAATTCACCCGTTGCGGGGTTCATCACGTCGGCAAAGCGGCCCGAGGTGCCTGCAACCAGCTTGCCGTCGATCCAATGTCCAATCTCGTTCATGGGTATCCTCCCGAATGTCTGGGCGCAGAATAGACTTGTCGGGAAAAGAAGCAGTATTCCAAAATAGTTTTGCATTTTTGCAAAGGGTCGTCGAATGGACTGGGATGATCTGCGGGTGTTTCTGGCGGTCGCGCGGGCGGAAAGTTTGTCGGGCGCGGGCAAAAGGTTGGCGCTTGATCCGGCGACGGTCGGGCGGCGCATCGCGCGGCTGGAAGAGAGCAGCGGCACCGCGCTTTTTGCCAAAAGCCCGTTGGGCTATGTGCTGACCGAAGAGGGCACCCGCCTGATGCCCCATGCCGAAGCCGCCGAGACGGCGATGGAGGGCGCGCGCGAGGCTTTGGCCGTGCCCGTGGGGCCGGGGCGTGGATTGTCGGGACAGGTGCGTCTGGGTGCGCCGGATGGCTGTGCCAATTACCTGTTGCCGCAGGTGTTGAAACAGATCTGCGATGAAAACCCGGGGCTTGAGGTGCAGATCGTCGCGCTGCCCCGGGTGTTCAACCTGTCAAAGCGCGAAGCCGACATGGCCATTGGCGTTTCCCGACCCGAGGCAGGACGGCTTAAAGTTCAAAAGCTTACCGATTATCGGCTGCATCTGGCGGCGGACCCGGCCTATTTGTCCAAGGCGCCGCCGTTGCGCCATCCGGGCGATCTGAAGGATCATCGGATGGTGGGCTATATCCCCGACATGATCTTTGACAAGGAATTGGATTATCTGGGCCAATTGGGGGTGGGAACCGTCAACCTTGCCTCGAATTCCGTATCTGTTCAGTTGAATTTGTTGCGGGCCGGGGTCGGGGTGGGCATCGTGCATGACTTTGCGCTGCCCTTTGCGCCGGGCTTGCGCAAGGTCTTGGCCGATCAGGTGGGGCTGACCCGCGCGTTCTGGCTGATCCGGCACGAAGGCGACGCGCGCGCGCCGCGTTTGAACCGGTTTGCCGATTTGCTGGCGGTTGGTTTGCGGCGCGAGGTTCAACGTCTGGAAGCCCAGACCTAAGGCAGGCTTGACAGGACTCAGTTGCAGGCTGACCCTTTCCGGATTGGAGGAGGTATTGAAATGATCGTGCAGCAAATTCTGAAGTCAAAGGCGGATGACGGCGTTGTGACGGTTCCCCCCGGCACGGATGTCAGCCATGTTGCCGAAATCATGGCAACCCGGAAAATCGGTGTCGTGATCGTTTCCACCGATGGCAAGACAATCATGGGGATCGTGTCGGAACGCGATATCGTGGCCGAAGTGTCGCGCAACGGGAATGTCTGTCTGATTGCCCCTGTCGAGGCCATCATGACCAAGGATGTCAAAGTCTGCGGGCGCGGCGACAATTCGGATTCCATTCTGGAACGCATGACCGAAGGCCGGTTCCGCCATATGCCTGTCTGTGAAAATGGCGAAATGGTCGGGCTGATTTCCATCGGTGACGTGGTCAAGGCCCGTCTGTCGCAGCTTTCGATGGAGAAAGAAGCGCTGGAAGGTATGATCAAAGGGTTCTGAGGCCCCACCCCCAACGCAAGGCAGCGCCGGCAGCGGCGCTGTGACGCGGCCTGCGCCAATCAAAGCTGTGACGCTAACAGACTGGACGGTCTTGCATTTCTCTGGGTAATAATGTTGCGTACCCTCGCCTTTACACGGAGAGCCTGATGCGCACCGGCCTTTATCCCGGAACCTTTGACCCGATCACCTTGGGCCATGTCGATATCATTGAACGGGCGATGGCCTTGGTCGATCATCTGGTGATTGGGGTCGCGATCAACCGCGACAAGGGGCCGTTGTTTTCGCTGGATGAACGGGTGGCGATGGTTCAGGCGGAATGCGATGTGATTCAGGCGCAGACCGGCGGCAAGATCACGGTGCATCCCTTTGAAAATCTGCTGATCGATTGCGCCCGCGATGTGGGGGCCACGGTGATCGTGCGTGGCCTGCGGGCGGTTGCGGATTTCGAATATGAATTCCAGATGGTCGGGATGAACCGGGCCATGGATGCCAGCGTGGAGACGGTTTTCCTGATGGCCGATGCGCGGCGGCAGGCGATTGCGTCGAAACTGGTCAAGGAAATCGCGCGGCTGGGGGGCGATATTTCCAAATTCGTGAC
>JALQUQ010000457.1 GCA_023263735.1 Paracoccaceae bacterium
GCAAGACCACCATCACTTCGGCGCTGGCGCGCCTGCATGCGCGCCAGGGGCGGCGGGTTCGGGTGTTCAAGTGCGGCCCGGACTTCCTCGGGCCAAAGCTTTGACTTTCGCGCCGATCCCGAGGGCGAGGTGCTGCACACCATCTATGGGGCGTTCAAGGGCCGGGTCGATCTGCCCGACGGGCGCTATCACGTGACGGCCTTTGCCGGATTGGCCACCACAACGGCCGAGGTGGAGTTGAAAGCAGGGTCTTATGCCGAGCCGGTCTTTATCATGAATGCCGGGCGGTTGACGGCCATGGCCTATGGATCAGAGGGCGATGCGATTGCCGAGGGCGCGCCAATCCGCCTGACCATGCCGGGCAAGCTGGAGGAAGCCTATGATTATTCGGTGATGGACCGGATCGTCCCTGCGGGCAACGGCACGGTGACGGCAGAGGTGGGCACCGCCAAAGTCTCGCAAGACATCACCATTACGGCGGGCGAAACGCTTGAGATCGAATTGGTCGCCGCCGCCGGTACCGCCGAACTGCGCATGACCTTTGCCAAGGGTTTGCCGATCACCGAATTCTACTCCTTTGATGTCTACCGCGCATCGGACGAACCTTTGCGCGATGAAGATCTGGTTGGCGTGCTTTATGGTCAGGGTGACCCGATCACACTGGCCGTGGGCGACTATCTGGTGCGCGCGAATGTGGGCATGGCCTTTGCCCTTCAACCGTTTTCAGTCACCGCCGGCCAGACCCTTTCGGTGGAGGTCGAGGTGCCCGCCGCTCCGGTGCGCATCACCGTTCCGGGGGCCGAGGTGATCGAGATCTTTGCCGCCACCGCAGACGGAAGCCCCGGCGCCTCGCTTCGCTATGATTACGGCGAAGTGGCGGTTTCGGCGCTTTTTGCGGGGGATTATGTCGCGCAGGCCACCAAGGGCGACACGCGGGTGGACATTCCCTTTACGGTGACGCTGGGCCAAAGCGCCGAGGTGACGGCCACCCTGCCCTAGGGGCCGCCGGGGTGAAGTGTGGCAGGCCCCACACCAAGCTACTCTCCCCACGCCCGACGATAAGGGAAAAAGCATTGGTATAGGCGGCAAGGCATAAGAAACGGTTTGTTTCCAAATGGATTAAAGCATTTCTGTGGCAGGATTGGTATTTTTGCGTGATGCGCGCTCCGTCGCGCGCTCAAGGGGTCCCCGCTCCTTTTGGCATCCGCAAAGGAGATCCACATGCCAGCCTATGCAAAGATATTCACGTATGAAGTGAATGGTCTGACCTATACAGTTTCCCTTTATGAAGAGTCGGGGCAGGTTTTTGCCGATATTGCCGTGCTGGAAGGCAGCATGGATGTGAACGCCGTCTATTTCGGCGATGACGATTTTTCGGGCAAGAGTGTTGGTCTTGCCGGTCCGCTGAACATGAATGGCGCCAGCATTGATGGCGAAAAGGTGCAGTGGGACGGCGCGATGAAGCTGAGCGATCCCGGCATCGGGCCCGAGGGCGATGCCAAGGAAACCTATCTGCATGCCGGTGACACGCTAGCGGTCGAACTGAACGCAGACAGTCTGGACGATATCGATGTCTTTGGCATCCGCGCCACCTCGACCAGCACTGACAGCGGGTCGATCAAGGGCGTGTCCGACGACCCGTTCGAGCCCGAAGACCCGCAGGAGCCGATCTATGAAAAGGTGTTCTTTGGCACCAGTTTCTCGGACACCGGCGCCCCCGAAGGCGGCTACTACATTCTGGACGAGGCCCCGGTTCCCAACACATGGAACAACCTTGCCCTTCCGCCAGGAACCGAACCGACGTTCGAAAACTATGTGAACTATTTCACCTCGCCGGAAGTGGGGGGAGATATCACCTCGGTGAAGGGGGTCGTGTTCTATGAAACCGACGACAACGGTGCCCTGCACGAAACCTTCCGCTTTGATGCGCCCGAAGGTGGGTTCCAAAGTGCCGATGATCTGCTGAATGCCTATCACGATGCGCTGGATGCCATGGCCCCCGAGGCCGATCCGGCCGCCGATCCGGGCGAGGAACTCATGGCCTCGCTGGCCCTGGATGAAGAGCCAGAAGACCCGGCTGCAGATGACGAAGACGACGCCCCGGCCGAACATCTGGTTCTGGTCTGAACGTGAAAAGATGCGCGCCCGACCGGCGCGCATCTTGCCCTTTGTGGGCTGGCAACGCCAAAATTTGCAATGCAACCCTGCCCCGAGGCGGGCACTGTCATTGCCCCCCTTTCCCACACATCGAAACCATTACTCCCT
>JALQUQ010000458.1 GCA_023263735.1 Paracoccaceae bacterium
TCTTTTTCTGAAATGATTATTTTAGAAATATCTTTATCTACTTTAAATTCATTTGTATATCTTTCTAACTTTTGATTGGGCAGTTCGCCTACTGTAGGTTGAATAATGTCAATCCGGCGGCCGATGCCGGTGGCCGAGGTCTGGTCGTGGATCACGGCGGCCACTTTGCCCGACTCGCCGATGGCTTTGGCCAAGCCGTCCGCCGCGCCGGCAGCGGCGGCAAGGTTGTCGGTGGTGCAGGTGGTCAGCGGCAGGTCACCTTCGACGCCCGAGTCGAAAGCCACGATCGGGATGCCCGCATCGGCGGCCTTTTGCAGCGCCGGGATTTGCGCCTGGCTGTCCAGCGCGGCAAAGCCCAGACCCTGCGGGTTCTTGGCGATGGCGGCGTTCAGGATGTCGGTCTGCTTGTCGATTTCGGCTTCGGTGTTCGGGCCTTCGAAGGTGATCGAAACGCCGTTGCGGGCTGCGGCCTCTTCGGCACCGGCTTTCACGGCCTGCCAGAACTGGTGGCTGAAGCCCTTGGCGATCAGCGGGAAGTAGGTTTCCGCCGATGCCGGCACAGCAAAGCTGAGCGCGAGGGCCGAAGACAGAAGGATCTTTTTCATAGTTCACTCCCTGGGTGGTTATGTGATGCGGTTTGCATCTGGTTGGACCTGAAGGCTTTTTCCCGTTTTAGCGGGCCCTCCTCCCTCAGGCTTTCTTGCGAAGCAAGATATCGACAAAGACCGCGAGGATGATGATCACACCCGTAACAACGATCTTCCATTCTTCTTGGACGCCCATCACGCGCAGACCGTTGGTCAGAACGCTCATGATAAAGGCGCCGATGATTGTGCCGGTGATGGTGCCGCGCCCCCCGGCCAGGGACGTGCCGCCAATGACGACCGCCGCGATGGCATCGAGTTCATAGCCAAGACCAAGCGCCGGTTGGGCCGAATTCAGGCGCGAGGACACCAGAAGCCCCGCCACGCCGCAGATCATGCCGCAGATGGCATAGGTCACGATTTTCCAGAAATCGACGTTGACGCCCGACAGACGCGCGGCTTCTTCGTTCGAGCCAAGGGCAAAGATATAGCGGCCCAGAACCGAGCGGGTCAGCACGATCGAGGCAATGATGGCGACGATGAACATGATCATCACGCCGTTCGGAATCTCCAGCCCCGGGATCAGGAGCGAGATCGAGCTTTCGGGCGAGATGTACTGATAGGACGGGGTCGAGTTGAAGTAGATGGGCTTTGCCCCCGAAAAGACCAGCGCCAAACCGCGTGCGACCTGCATCATGCCAAGGGTGGCGATGAAGGGCGGGATTTTCAGCTTTGCGATGGTGGCCCCCGACAGGGCCCCCATGACCGCGCCCGAGCCAAGCGCCGCCAGCACGCCAAAGGGCAAGGGCAGGCCAAGGTTGGTCAGCACGAGGCCCGACATGACGGCGGTCAGCGTCATCATGGTGCCAACCGACAGGTCGATCCCGCCCGAGATGATGACAAAGGTCACCGCCACGCCCAAGACGCCGTTGACGGCGGTGGCCTGCATGATGTTGACCATGTTGTTCCACGCCGCAAAGTTTGGCGCGAAGATCGAGAAAAACGCCAGAAGCGCCAGCAGAACCACAAAGGCCACGGCCTTTTGCAAGGTGGCGGTGGTCAGGAAACCAGTTTTGCCGGGTTCGGTTTGTGCGGTGGTATCGGTCATCGAATGCGTCCCGTTCAAGCTGCGTTTCCGTGGCGTTTGGTCGCCAAGGTCATGATGTCTTCTTGGCTGGCGGTTTTGCCGTCGAGTTCGCCGGTGATGCGGCCTTCGCACATGACGATGATCCGGTGCGACAGGCGCAGCACCTCGGGCAATTCGGAGGAGATCACGATGATCGCCTTGCCCTGTGCGGCCAGACCTTCGAGAAGGCGGTAGATTTCGGCCTTGGCGCCCACGTCGATGCCCCGGGTGGGTTCATCGAAAATCAGGATGTCGCAATCGCGGAGAAGCCATTTCGCGATGACGACCTTTTGCTGGTTGCCGCCCGACAGGAGGCGGGTTTCCTGATCCACCGAGGGGGTCTTGACGCGAAGTTTGGCCACATAATCCTTGGCCACCTCGCGCAATTCGCCGTCGCGCATGAAGCCCGCCCAATTGGTGAACCGTTTCCAAGAGGCCATGGTGACGTTGTCGCGCACGGCCATGCCCGTCACCAGACCGAAATGTTTGCGGTCTTCGGACAGATAGGCGATGCCGCGCGCCACGGCATCTTGGGGGGAGGCGATGC
>JALQUQ010000459.1:0-274 GCA_023263735.1 Paracoccaceae bacterium
CGTAGATCACCGAAGGTTCGCCGGTGACGATCGAATTCACGATCTGGCTGGCGTATTCGTGGCTTTCCTTGACCTCGACCGTATCGGCCTTTTTCAGCGCCTCGGCCTCACGCTTCCAGCGGGCGATCTGTTCGACGCAGCGCTTGGGGTATTCGTCCAGCGGGATGCCGAATTTCTCGATCAGGTCCGGACGGTCGCGTTTGATGAACCAGGGGGTGTATTCGGCGAAATGCTCGGACGACTCGGTCACGAAATGGCCCAAGCGGGTCAGCAT
>JALQUQ010000459.1:284-2256 GCA_023263735.1 Paracoccaceae bacterium
GCCGACAACTCCCGCTGGGCTTGGCTGATTGCCCGCATGGCCCGCACGTCCTGTTCACAGTAGCGGACCATTTCGGCCATAAGGTCGGCGTCCTCGCGGAACGTGCCATCGGCCTGCTTGTGTTCAAAGGTCAGGTAAAAGGCCATGTGGTTGATGCCGCCAGCGCGATAGCGGATTTCCTCGACCGGGATATCCAGATCGCGCGCCAGTTCCCAAGCGGTGCCCTGAACCGAATGGCACAGGCCAACTTGTTTGATTTTCGGATATTTTGCGGCGATGGCCCAGGTGTTGATGGCCATCGGGTTGACATATTGCAACATCACGGCCTCGGGCGCGACCTGCATCATGTCTTCGCAGATCGACCACAGATGCGGCACGGTGCGCAACCCGCGCATGATGCCGCCGATGCCCAAGGTGTCGGCGATGGTCTGGCGCAGGCCAAACTTTTTCGGCACCTCGAAGTCGGTCACGGTGCAGGGGTCATAGCCGCCGATCTGGAAGCAGACCACCACGAAATTGGCCCCGTCCAAGGCGGTGCGCTGGTTGGAGTAGGTCTTGATCGTGGCTTTGCCACCCAGGGTCTGGGCCATCTTGCCAACGATGATTTCGGATTCGGCCAGACGCTCGGGGTTGATGTCCATCAGCCGGATTTCGGCCTCAGCCAGGGCAGGGCGGCTTAGGATATCGCCGGCGATGTTCTTGGTGAAAACGGTTGAACCGGCGCCGATGAAGGTGATTACGGGTTTGGTCATGGTATTCCTCAGACTGCGATTTCGAACGCCGCTTTGACAAGCCGGCGGGTGTATTCGGTTGCGGGTGTTTCCAAAACTTGTTCGACAGTGCCCTGCTCGACGATCTTGCCATGCTGCATGACAATCACGCGGTGACACAGGGCGCGCACGACTTTCAGGTCGTGGCTGATAAACAGATACGACAGCCCTTTCTCGCGCTGTAATTTGCGAAGAAGTTCAATGATTTGCGCCTGAACCGACAGGTCAAGCGCGCTGGTTGGTTCATCCAGAAGGATGAATTCGGGTTCCAGTGCGATGGCGCGGGCAATCGCCAGTCGCTGCCGCTGGCCGCCCGAAAATTCGTGCGGAAAGCGCGACAGGATCGTATCGGGCAGACCGGCATCGTGAAGGGCTTGGCGCACGCGCTGTTCGCGGTCGGCATGGCCAGAGCCAATGCCGTTGACGATCAGCCCTTCTTCGATGATCTGGCGCACCGACATGCGCGGATTCAGGCTGGCAAAGGGGTCCTGAAAGACAATCTGCATCCGCTGGCGAAAGGGTTTCATCCCCTTGCGGTCCAGTTTTTCGATGCGGTTGCCAAGGAAATTGATCTCGCCGCCATTCAGCCGGTTCAAACGCATCAAGGCCTGACCAAAGGTCGTCTTGCCTGATCCGCTTTCGCCCACAAGCCCCAAGGTTTCGCCCCGGTTCAGTGCCAAGGAAAGCCCATCGACGGCCTGAAGGTCGTAATAGCTGCCCCGGAACGCGCCCCCCTTGCGCAGGGAAAAGGTGACGCGGACCTTGTCGCCCTGCAACACGCATTCGTCGCCCACTTGCGCGGGGTCGGCGCGGCCTGTCGGCTCTGATCCCAACAGGCGTTTGGTATAGGCATGTTGCGGGTTGCTGAAAATCTGTTCGGTGGGGCCGTCTTCGCGGACCTGACCATGTTGCATGACATAAACATGATCGGCGAACTGGCGCACGACGGTCAGATCATGGGTGATCAAGATCACCGCCATGCCGTTCTTTTCCTTGAGCTCTTTGATCAGGTTCAGGATTTCGGCCTGAACGGTCACGTCCAGCGCTGTTGTCGGTTCATCGGCGATCAGCACATCGGGTTTGTTGGCCAAGGCCATGGCGATCATCACGCGCTGACGCTGCCCACCCGAAAGCTGATGCGGATATTGGTTGATCCGCGCTTCGGGGTCGGGGATCTGCACCTCTTTCAGCAATTCGACGGC
>JALQUQ010000045.1 GCA_023263735.1 Paracoccaceae bacterium
CCATCGCCCCATCGGTCGGATCAAAGAGCCGCACCAGACCATCTGACGACACAACGACGATCCGTCCCCCCGCCAGAACGGGGCCGTAATGGCCATGGATCGACTTTTGCCGCTTGGGTTTGTCTTTCAGGAAATAGGGCATGTCAGCCGACCAGACCACCTGACCGGTTTCGGCGTCCAGACGCACCAGACGCGCCTCATCATTCACCACAAAGACCGACCCACCCACGACCAAGGGCGCGCTCATCGCGCCTTCGGTCGCGTTCCACAGCCGCTGGCCGGTGCTGGCATCGATCGCGGCCAACCGGCCCGCTGCGGTGCCCGCATAGATGCGACCGCCGACCAGAACCGGATCGCCGGTGATATCGGTCACGCCCTGATAGCCACGGCCCAACCGCTGCCCGGTCACGGGCGCAGCCCAGGCGCGTTCGCCCGTCTGTTTGACCGCCGCAGCCAATTCACCGCTGGCAAAGGGGAAAAGAACAACCGTTTGATCCACTGCCGGGGCCGAAGAGCCAACCATCGACAGCGCACCCGAGGCCCCGGCCATCGTCCAGATGACCTTGCCGGTTTTGGCATCAACCGCGAAACCCGCGCCATCGCGCGTGGCGACATAGACCACGCCCCCCTCAACCGCAGGAGCGCCCGCCACGGGGCTGTCCAGCCGCTGACGCCAGAGAACGGCCCCGGAGGCAGGGTCAAGCGCGACCAACTCGCCATAGCCGGTGGCTGCAAAAACACCCCCATCGCCAACGGCAATGCCGCCGCCCGAAACATCTCCGCCCCGGTCAAACTTGGCGGTCAGATCGACCGACCACAGCACAGCCCCCGCCGTTGAAACGGCCGTCAGCTTGCCGCGGCTGTCCATGGCAAACACCCGGCCATCAGCCACGACAGGCGCGGCGGACAGGCGGTTCCGCTTGCTAGACCCTGATCCGATGCCGACCGACCACACGCGTTCGGGCTGCGCTGACAAAATCCCGTGCGGCGAGGAATGCTGGGCATTGCCGCCCCGATGGCTCCATGCCGCCAAGTTCTGCGCCCCGGGCAAGGCTATGGCCACCGATTGATTTTCCGGCCGCTCAGGCCCTGCCGTGGGGTTCGGGTTTTCGTCCGTGGGCACCGAGGCCGCAAGATCGGCACGAATCGGAAAACGCTCCCCGGTCAGGATCAGTTCCTTTTCGCACCCAGCCAGCAAGACCGTTGCCACGACGGCCGAGATGCCAAACCCAAACTTTCCCATTCGCACGAGCGTCACCCTTTGCTTGTTCCGCCTGAACCGTCGCACCTTAGCCCTGATCCGAGCCTTCGGCCTGAACCGTTCCACCCAATGCGGCAATCATTTGCTCTGCCCGACGACGCAGGGTCGCCGGCGCTTCTTGATCTTGCGTCAACTTGCGCAGGGCTTCAATCGCTTCGTCGGACTTGCCTTCTTCGATCAGGATATAGGCCAAGGCCTCTTGGGCCACGGGGCGGAACGCCCGGCCCGGAATGGCGATCTGCTCCAAGGCCGCACGACGATCGGCAACCGGCATGTCGGTGCCTGCCACCATGACCCGGCGCAACACCGCCAGATCGCGGTAGACCTGCGGCTGCGTGGCATCGGCTGCAAGGGTTTCCAGCGCTTTCAGCGCCCCTTCGCGGTTTTCCTTGGGGTCAGCGGCCAAAAGCAACTGAACAAAGGCCTGCTGTTTGGCATCGGCGGGAAGGGCCGCGATGGCGGCGGCGCGCTCTTCGGTGCCGCCCAGATCGACCACCTCAAGCACCGCATCGCCAAAGGCCTGCGCCCGTGCCTGCTCTTGCGCCGAAGAATATTCCCGATAGGCCGTGCCCCCGACGACCAAAGCCACCAAAGCGATGCCGATCCAGCCGTATTTGCGAAAGGTCGCGAACAATTTGTCACGGCGCACTTCTTCCGTGACTTCGTCGATGAAACTATCAGGATTGCTCACGTCCGACGCTCTTTCTTCCGGTGGGGCCCACCTTTGCGGGGCCTTTGGTTAAGGGCAGTGTGAAACGGCCGGGCCCGACAGATCATCCCAAAGCGCGCCCGCCACAGATACTGGCCTGTCTTACACAGAAGTTCCGGCCCTTGCCAAGCCCTTGACGCGTTTCTGCCCGGTTTGGCCAGCGCCGCATCGCCACTTCGCCCGGTGCGGCCCCTCCGCCGCTTGAACACCGGCGGGGCGCGTCATATCACAATGGGGCAAAGACAACGGGCGACCGGGGCACTGGCCTGATGGCCAAACACACGCCCCACCGAATTATCTGTGACCCCATCGGGTCAGGAACCGGAAACCAAAAGATGAAACTGATCCCTATTCTGGCGGCGGCCATCGTGGCCATTGGGCTGTATGAGGCGACGCTGAACCGCGCGGCCATCGGCGCCTGGCTGCAAAATGCGACCGCGCCCCAGACGCCAACCTCGCCCGCCCCCAAAGACAGGGCCCCTGCCCCCGTCACCACCTATGTGCCCCAGACCACCACGGTCAGTTCCAGCGTCGAGGTGGCCGGCCGAACCGAGGCGGCGCGCCAAGTGGTTGTGCGGGCCGAAGCAACCGGCAAGGTCGTCTCCGAACCGCTGCGGCGGGGTGCTTTCGTGCGCCAAGGCCAGCTTTTGTGCCAATTGTCGCCCGGCCCATTGGAAAGCCGGTTGAACGAGGCCCGCGCCCGGGTGACGGCCGCGCGCGCCGAAGTGGCCGAGGCCGAGGTGTTGCTGGCCGCCACCGAAACCTCCCCGCAAGACGGCGACATTCATCGCGGCCTTGTCGTGGCGGCGATGGACAGCGCGCGGGCCAATCTGGCGGTGGCCGAGGCCACGCTGAATGCGCGCCGGGCCGAAATCGAACAACTTGCCCTGACCGCGCCGTTTGACGGGCTTCTGGAAACCGATTCCGCCGAATTGGGCAGCTTGCTGCAACCGGGCGACGCCTGCGCAACCGTCATCCAGATGGACCCGATCAAGGCGGTGGCGCAGATCGCCGAAGCCGATGTCGGGCGGATCGACATCGGCACCTTGGCCACGATCACCGTGATCGATGGGGCCACGCTGGCGGGCCGGGTGACCTTTTTGTCGCGTGCGGCCAATCCCGACACCCATGCCTTTCGGGTCGAGGTGGAATTGCCGAACACCGATCTGACCCTGCGCGATGGTCAGTCGATCCAGATGTCCATCGCCTCGGACCCGCTCCTTGCCCATCGCATTCCCCTGTCGGCCGTCGATGTTGAGGGCAATCAGATGCAGGTGGCGATTGTCACGCCCGACAACAAGATCGACTTTGTCCCGGTCACCGAAGTGGACGAAGACGCGACATGGATGGTGGTTCTGGGCCTGCCGAAATCGCCGACACTGGTGTTGGAGGCCCCAAACACCACGCGCCGGGGGGAGACGGTGACACCGCGCCCGATCGATCCAAAGAGTTTGGAGAAATAACGAAAAAGGCGGGCCAGTGTGCCCGCCTTTTTTGGTGATCCCTTGCGCTCGATCAGGCGCCCGATCAGACGGCGGCGTCAGGCGGCGGCGGCCTCTTCCTCTTCGGCCGATTGGCGGGCCCACATGGCGGCATAGCGCCCGCCCGCATCGACCAATTCGTCATGCGTCCCACGCTCGACGATCTGGCCCGCCTCCAGCACGATGATCTGATCGGCGTCTGCGATGGTCGACAGGCGGTGCGCAATGGTGATCACGCTGCGCCCCTCGCCCATCCGCAACAGGCTTTCCTGAATATCGCGCTCGGTCTGGGTATCCAGCGCCGAAGTCGCCTCATCGAGAATCAGGATCGGCGGATTTTTCAACAAGGTGCGCGCAATGCCGACCCGCTGCTTTTCGCCGCCCGAAAGTTTCAGACCGCGTTCGCCCACCGTGGTCTGATAGCCATCGGGCAAGGACACGATGAAATCGTGAATCCGCGCGGCCTTGGCGGCGGCTTCGATCTCGGCTTGGGTGGCACCGGGGCGGCCATAGGCGATGTTGTAATAGACCGTATCGTTGAACAGGACCGTATCCTGCGGCACGACCCCGATCTGCGCATGCAAGCTGGTCTGGCTGACATCGCGCAGGTCTTGCCCGTCGATGCGAATGCCCCCGCCCGTCACATCATAAAACCGGAACAACAGCCGCGCGATGGTGGATTTGCCCGACCCCGACGGCCCGACCAGCGCCACCCGCTGCCCCGGCTCGACCCGAAAGCTGATCCCCTTGAGGATCGGGCGAGACGGGTCATAGGCGAATTCCACCGCTTCGAAATCCAGCGCGCCGCCGTCCACCTTCAGCGCCTTGGCATCGGGCTTGTCGGTCACTTCGGCCGGTTGGTTCAGCAGGCCGAACATCTCGCCCATATCGGTCAGCGCCTGACGGATTTCGCGATAGACCGTGCCAAGGAAGTTCAGCGGCATGGTGATCTGAATCATATAGGCGTTGACCATGACGAAATCGCCCACCGTCAACGTGCCCGCCTGCACCCCTTGGGCCGCCATCACCATGACGATGACCAGCCCAAGGGTGATCAAAAGGCTTTGGCCCACGTTCAGGAACGACAGCGAAAGCCCGGTCTTGACCGCCGCCGATTCATAGCGCTGCATCGCCGTGTCATAGCGGCGGGCCTCCATCTCTTCGGCGTTGAAATATTTGACGGTTTCAAAGTTCAACAGGCTGTCGATGGCCTTTTGGTTGGCATCGGTGTCTTGCGCATTCATCTCGCGCCGGATCTGCACCCGCCATTCCGTGACCTTGAGCGTAAAGGTCACATAGGCCGAAATCACCACGATCACGACGACCGAATAAGACAGGCCAAAGACCGTGGCAAAGATCACCGCCACCATGGTCAGTTCAAGGATCAGCGGCCCGATCGACAACAGCATGAACCGCAGCAGAAATTCGACGCCCTTGACCCCGCGCTCGATGATCCGGCTCAGGCCCCCCGTCTTGCGCGTGATGTGATAGCGCAGGCTCAGCCGGTGAATGTGGGTAAAGGTCTCAAGCGCCAGTTGCCGCAGGGCCCGCTGACCGACCCGCACGAAGACAGCATCGCGCGCCTCTTGAAAAGCCACCGTCATCAAACGCGCCATGCCATAGGCGATGGTCAAACCGACCGCCGACAGCCCCAGCAGTGTGGCCGCATCCGGGGCATCCCCGGCCAAGGCATCCACCGCCTGTTTGTAAAGGAACGGCGTTGAAACCGAAATCACCTTGGCCATCAACAGCATCAGCAGCGAAATCACCACCCGCCGTTTCACCCAAGGATGATTGTCAGGCCAAAGATAGGGGATGACCCGCGTGATGGTTTGCAGGCTGGAAGCCGGCTTATCCGGCACATCGGTCGGCAAGGCAGAAGCAGAGGGACGGCGCATTTTCGTGATTCCTTCCCGGTGGCAACTGGATTGCATGATCCGGCAACACGGGCTAATGTCATTTCAATGCTTCATGAGTATTTGAACGATGGACCAAAGTAAAGCCCTCGCCGCCCTGTCCTCGCTGGCCAATGAGCAGCGGTTGGATCTGGTTCGGCTCTTGGTCCGCAAGGGGGATGAGGGGCTGTCCGCCGGGGAAATCGCGCGCGCCTTGGGGCTGTCGGCCTCGCGGCTGTCGTTTCATCTGGCCTCGCTGGAGCAGGCCGGGCTGATCCAGTCGCGCAAGGTGGCGCGCAATGTGATCTATTCGATTGATGCCAGCGGGATCGGGCGGACCATCGCTTATCTTTTGAACGATTGCTGCATGGACCACCCCGAGGTGGTCGCCTGCTGCCGCCACGGCAAACCCGTGACCGCCGCGCGCATTCGCCCCGCCCCCGAAGAGGGCGAGGCAAGCTAGGCCTTATTTCGCCGGCACCACAAAGATCTGCCCCGGATAGATCAGGTTCGGATCGCGGATCTTTTCCTTGTTGGCGTTATAGACCTGCACATAAAGCATCCCATCGCCATAGGTGTCGCGCGCAATCGCCCACAGGGTATAGCCGGGCTGCACCGTCACCGAGACCCCACCAACGGGCAGACCCGGCGCATCGCCGCCCACTTCGGGCTGAGCCGGGGCCTCTGCGACCTTGGCGGCCGGTTCCTCGACCGCCGTGGCTGCGGGCTGGGGCTGCACCTCGGCCGGGGGCGCGGGCTGCGTGGCCGGGGCCTCGACCAAAGCCGTGGTTTGCGGCACTTCGGGCTCGGTCTTGGGTTCGGCCTCGACCACGGCCTTGGGGGCCTCGGGCGTGGCTGAGGGTTCGGCTGTGGGCGCGGCTTCGGCTACCGCGGTAACGGCAACCTTGGCCTCGGGCGCGGGGGCCACTTGGGCAGGGGCTGGGGCGGTCGGATTGGCCAATGCGGCCAAAGCCTCGCGCGTTTCGCGCTTGAACGGAGTTTCAAACCGGGCGGTGACCGTGCCCGCGCCATCCACCTGATCGCCACGCAAGGTGTAAACCCCCGGCTCTATTCCGGCCAAGGTCAGTTGCCAAACCCCATCGGCGCCCACGGTGGTTTCGGCCAGCGGGGCATTGTCCAGATACAGACGCACGGCCTGCCCCGCCTCGCCCCGCCCCGAAAGCATCACATCGCCGGTCTGCGAATAGCCAATGGCTTGCAAGACGACCTGAGCCACCGGTTCCACCGGGGTCTGGGTTTGGGTCTGCGCCTCGGCCACTGGTTCGGGGGCTTCGGTCGTGCCGCGTTGTGCGGTGGGTTGCGCCTCTTCTGCGGCGGGCGCGGGATCGGCCGTGGCCACCTGCACCTCTGCCGGTGTGTCTGTGGCCGGGGCAGCGGGTTCGGCGGCCTCCTCGGCCCCTTCCAGAACCTTGATGCCGTCATTCGTCACCAGAACAGCCGCCGGGGGCGTGGCATCGGGCGCAGCCTCGGGGCCGGTGATCGGTGCCACGGCAACCGTCTGGTCGGAAACCAAAACCGTTCCGTCCGCCATCACGGTCTGCAAGGACATCAGGCTGGCAGCCGCATTGGCCCCCAGCGAAAACAGCACGGTAAAGGCCCCATCCGCGCCGACCACGCTTTCCGCCACCACGACGCCATCGACCAGAACCTGAACCTTGGCCCCCGGTTCCGCCCGGCCCGCGACCAGCGATTGCCCATCGGGCGCGATGCGCGACACATCAAAGCTGGGCAAAATCGGCGCAGGCGGCGCCACCTCTGCCGGTTTTTCGGGCACTGCGGCGGTTTCCTGAGCAGCCGGTTCGGCGGGCGGCGCAACCTTTTCGACGGGCGCAGGGTCGGTCGCGGCAAGCTTGGTCGGCTCTGCCTCCGGCTCCTTTGACCCGGTCAGCGCCCCGGATTGCCACAAAAACCCCAGCAATATGACGATGATTGCCGCAGCCCCAGCTTTGACCGCCGTGTTCTTGCTGCCGCCCTCTTGTTCTTCAGTTCCCATTCCTAACCCCAGTCCCCTTGTTGGACCCCATCCAACACACCACAAGCCGATTATTCGGCCCCTGCTTTTCCTTACCACAGAAGGCCGATATGACATTTATATGCAACTGTTTTCAGGGAATATGATTGAATGACCCCCCTTCCGTCTGTCTGTGTCTTTTGCGGGTCACGCAATGGCGTCGATCCGGCCTTTGTTCAGGCCGCCCGCGATGTGGGGGCGATGCTGGGTCAGAATGGCTGGCGACTGGTCTATGGCGCCGGAGAGGTTGGGCTGATGGGCGAAGTGGCGCGCGCCGCGCAATCGGCACAGGCCCCCACCATGGGCATCATCCCGACCCATTTGCTGACCAAAGAGATCGGCAAACGCGATCTGACCCAATTCGTCATCACCGAAGACATGCACGAGCGCAAAAAGGTCATGTTCATGAATTCCGATGCCGTGGTCGTTCTGCCGGGCGGCGCGGGCACGCTGGACGAATTTTTCGAAGTGCTGACATGGCGGCAGATCGGGCTGCATCAAAAGCCGATCTTTCTGCTGGATACCAACGGGTATTGGCAACCGCTCTTGTCGCTGATGGCCCATATCGTGGCGCAGGGCTTTGCCGGGGCGTCGCTGCTGGAAACGGCGCAGGTGGTGCCCGATGTGGCCGCGCTGACCACGGCCTTGCAGCCCCATCTGACCCGCTAAGAAAAAGGGCCGATGGTTTCCCATCGGCCCCGGTTTTCGGTCAGAGCCGAAATCACAGCTTGGCGGCAACCGCTTCCCAGTTGACCAGCTTTTCCAAGAAGTTCGACAGATAGGCCGGACGCTTGTTGCGGAAGTCGATGTAGTAGGAATGTTCCCACACATCGCAGCCAAGCAAGGCTGTCTGACCAAAGCACAGCGGGTTCACGCCATTTTCGGTCTTGGTGACCTTCAGCGCGCCATCCTTGTCTTTCACGAGCCATGCCCAGCCCGAGCCGAACTGGCCCGCACCGGCGGCGGCGAAATCTTCCTTGAACTTGGCCACCGAACCGAACGACTCGGTCAGGGCCTGTTCCAGTGCGCCGGGGATCTTTTTATCTTCGCCCGGGCCCATCACTTCCCAAAACAGGTTGTGGTTCCAGTGTTGGGATGCGTTGTTGAAAATGCCATTCTGGGCAACAGCGCCGGCCTGATAGGTGCCTTTGACGATGTCTTCCAGCGATTTCGATTCCCATTCGGTGCCAGCGATCAGCTTGTTGCCGTTGTCGACATAGGCCTTGTGGTGCAGGTCATGGTGATATTCCAAGGTTTCCTTGGACATGCCAAGCGCGGCCAAGGCGTCGTGGGCATAGGGCAGATCGGGAAGGGTGAAAGCCATGGTGCTATCCTTTCGCGGCTAAATCCGGATGCCGCGAATAGTTGACTTAATCGCGGCAGGGTCAAGGGGATATGGGGCGTTATCCCGCAGATTGCCAGTTAAAAACCTGCATCAAAGATGCAGCTTCCCTCAGGCCATCGGTTTTGTCAGCTCCACCTCGGCCCCATCGCGCACGGCGGTGTAAAAACAACTGCGGCGGTTGGTGTGGCAGGCCGGGCCCTGTTGATCGACCAGCGCCAGCAGGCAATCGCGGTCGCAGTCGATCCGCAGATCAACCAGCTTTTGCACATGGCCCGACGTTTCCCCCTTGATCCAAAAGCTTTGCCGCGACCGCGACCAATAGGTCACCCGGCCCGTCTGCAGCGTTTGCAGAACCGCTTCGGCATTCATCCAGGCAAACATCAGAACCTCGCCCGACAGGTGATCCTGCGCGATACAGGGGATCAGGCCATTGGAATCGTACTTTAGACTTGAGACATCAAATGTCATGGGCTTCTCCTTGGCGTCCGGCGCTTTCGCGTTTATCTAGGAATGGGCAAAAGGAAAAGCAGATGAGCGATAGTGACCTGATCAAGCTGTATTCTGGCCGCATACTGGAACTTGCGGCGGATATTCCGCTGCTGGGCCGGCTGCCGAAACCGATGGCCACGGTCAAGAAACGCTCGCCCCTGTGCGGATCGACCGTAACGGTGGATCTGGTCATGGCGGATGGCCGCGTTGCCGAATTTGCCCAAGACGTCAAAGCCTGTGCCTTGGGTCAGGCGGCAGCCTCGGTTGTTGGTGGGGCGGTGGTCGGGCGCACGGCCGATGAATTGGACGCCGCCCGCGACGCGCTGCGCGCCATGCTGAAAGAGGGCGGCAGCGTGCCTGCGGCCCCGTTTGACGGGTTTGACGTGCTGCTACCGGCCAAGGATTTCAAGAACCGCCACGCCTCGATCCTTCTCGCGATCGAAGCGGCGGCAGAAGCGGCGCATATCGCCCTGTCGGAAAAAACCGACATTCCAACCCAAGGCTGATCGCCCCCACCGGGAGCGCACAAAAAAACGCCGCCGTGGGGACACGGCGGCGCAGGAGCGTATCTGAGCGTGCAGGACAGGCGGCACCCTTGGGGACAGATGCGGCAGGCACGCGGGGAAACAGACCGCAGGCAGAAACAAATCCTCAGAACATCAAAACTGAGTAAACAGACACAAACAGAGCAGCCACACCCACGACATCATCAACAATCGTGGGGTTCGAACCGGAAACGATGCTTTTCACGCGGGCAACCATAGCGCTCTCTCCTTCGCTGTGTTGCCACTTTGTTCTCATATTGCGCCACGTCTGTAAAGAACTTTTTAAGAACATTTGAGAACATTAACGGAATGAATTAGCCCACCGAAATCAGCCGAATGGCCCGATCCTGATCCAAAAGCCACAAAAGCAGCCGCGCGGCCCGGCCCCTTGGCCCCTCAAGTGTTTGATCTTGGGCCAAAAGTGTTCTTGCATCCGATTGTGCAAGCGCCATCAGCGCCGATTGCTTTTCCATATCGGCCACCCGAAACCGGGGCAGACCCGATTGCGCCGTTCCGATCAGATCGCCCGCGCCGCGCATCGCCAGATCTTCTTCGGCGATGACAAACCCATCCTCGGTGTCGCGAATGGTCTTCAATCGCCGCTCCCCCGATTCGGACAAGGGGGCCTGATACAACAGCAAACAGGTGGACTCCGCACTCCCCCGCCCGACACGCCCCCGCAATTGATGCAGCTGCGCCAGCCCGAAAATCTCGGCCCGTTCGATCACCATGATCGACGCATTCGGCACGTTGACCCCAACCTCGATAACCGTGGTCGCGACCAGCACGCGCGTTTTGCCCGCAACAAAGGCCGCCATGGCCGCGTCTTTTTCCGCCGTCGGCATCTGGCCGTGAACCACGCCCACCACATCGCCCAAAGCCGCCCGCAAAAGCGCAAATCGCGCCTCGGCGCTGGCGTAATCCAGCACCTCCGAATCTTCGACCAAGGGGCAAACCCAATAGGCCTGACGCCCCTCGGCCACCGCGCGCGTCAGATGGGCCAACACCTCTTCGATCCGCGAAATCGCAACCAACGCGGTGCGGATCGGCTTTCGCCCGGCCGGTTTTTCATCCAGAACCGACACATCCATATCGCCATAACTGGCCAGTGCCAGACTGCGCGGAATGGGCGTGGCGGTCATCACCAGCACATCGACGGCCCGCCCCTTGGCCCCCAGTTCCATCCGTTGCGCCACGCCAAACCGATGCTGTTCATCGACCACGGCCAGCCGCAAATCGGCAAATTCGACATCCTTTTGAAACACCGCATGGGTGCCGACCAGAATGCCGATCTCCCCCTTGGCCAGCGCGGCCAGTTTCGCCGCCCGTTCGCCCCCCTTGTCGCGCCCGGTCAAAATCTCCAGCCGGACACCCGCCGCCCGGGCCAAGGGGGCCAGCCCCTCGGCATGCTGGCGGGCCAGAATTTCGGTCGGCGCCATCATGACGCCCTGCCCCCCCGCCTCAACCGCAACCAAAAGCGCCAACAGCGCGACCAGCGTCTTGCCCGCCCCCACATCGCCCTGCAACAGCCGGTTCATGCGCAAAGGCGCCGCCAGATCGGCCGTGATCTCGGCCACCGCGCGCTTTTGTGCCGCGGTGGGGGCATAGGGCAGAGAGGTCAGAACCTTGGCCTGCAAGACCCCGGTTCCAATCGTGGCCAGCCCCTTTTGATGCCGCCGGTTCGCCCGCGCCAAGGCCAGCGTCAATTGATGCGCAAAGAATTCGTCATAGGCCAAGCGCGTCCGCGCCGGATCATGGGGCGCGATCTGCGACGGGTCCTCGGGCGCGTGAACCGCCCGCACCGCCTGCCCCCAGTCGGGCCACCCCTCGCGCGCCTTCAGGGCCGGGTCGATCCATTCGGGCAACTCGGGCAAGCGTGCCAGCGCCGCCCCCACCGCCTTGGCCACCAGCTTTTGGGTGATCCCGGCGGTCAGCGGATAGACAGGTTCAAACTTGGGCAACTCCGCCGCCGCCTCGGGACGCAGGATGTGATCGGGATGCACCATTTGCGCGATCCCGTCGAACAATTCGATCTTGCCCGAAATCAACCGCCGTTGTCCGGTGGGCAACTGGTTTTGCAGATAATCGCCGCGCGCATGGAAAAAGACCAAGGCCCATTCCACCTGCTCATCGCGCACCATCACCCGATAGGGCCCGCCCTTGCGCCGCGCGGGGAAATGCGCGCCGATTTCCACCTCGACCGTCAGGGTGCAGGGCGGCACGACATCGCGGATCGACCCCTTGCGGCTGCGATCCACCCCCGAATGCGGCAACAGAAACAGCAGATCCTTGGGCCGCGTGACCCCCAGACCTTCGAACATCTTGGCCGATTTGGGGCCGACGCCGTCCAGCGTCTCCAGCCCCGCAAACAGCGGATAAAGCAGCTCGGGCCGGCTCATGCCTCACCGATCAGGGCAAGCCATTCATCCTCGTCGATCATCTTGACGCCGTATTTGGCCGCATCCTTGGCCTTGGACCCCGCCCCCGGACCCGCGATCAACAGATCGGTCTTGGCGCTGACGCTGCCCGAAACCTTGGCCCCCAAGGATTCGGCCCGCGCCTTGGCCTCGGCCCGCGTCATCTTTTCCAGCGTTCCGGTAAAGACGACCACCTTGCCCGCCACCGGGCTATCGGTCGCGGCCTTCCAGATCACCGGCTGCACCTCCAGATGCGCCACCAGCGCATCGATCGCCGCCCGCTCGGCCGGATTGGCAAAGGCCGCGACCACGCTTTCCGCCAGCGTCGCCCCGACCCCATCGATGGAAAGCAAACTCTCCCATTCCGCATTTCCGGGCGCGGCATGGGTGACGGCCGTTTCAAACGCGTCCCATGTGCCGAAATGGCGCGCCAGAACCTGCGCCGCCACCTCGCCCACATGCCGGATGCCCAAGGCAAACAACAGCCGATCCAGCGGGATGGTGC
>JALQUQ010000460.1 GCA_023263735.1 Paracoccaceae bacterium
GATGAGAAACGCGAAATCGCGCGCCAGCATCTTTTGACCAAGCAGGTTGAGGCGAACGGCCTGAAAAAGGGTGAGTTCGAGATTTCGGACGAGGCGCTGACCCATGTCATCCGCTATTACACCCGCGAGGCGGGCGTGCGGAACCTTGAGCGGGAGATCGCGAAACTGGCCCGCAAGGCTGTGACCGAAATTCTGAAGGGCAAGGCCAAGTCGGTTTCGGTAACGCCCGAAAAGGCCGAGGAATATCTGGGCGTGCAGCGCCACCGCTTTGGTCTGGCCGAGAAAGAGGATCAGGTCGGCGTGGTGACGGGTCTGGCCTGGACCAGCGTGGGCGGCGATCTGTTGCAGATCGAAGCGTTGAAGCTGCCGGGCAAGGGCCGGATGAAAACCACGGGCAAGCTGGGCGATGTGATGAAGGAATCCATCGATGCGGCCAGCAGTTTCGTGCGCTCGATCAGCCCGGAAATCGGGGTGAAACCGCCGAAATTCGAGTCGATCGATATTCACGTGCACGTGCCCGATGGCGCAACGCCCAAGGATGGCCCTTCGGCCGGTCTGGCGATGGTGACGGCCATCGTTTCGGTTCTGACGGGCATTCCGGTGCGCAAGGATATTGCCATGACGGGGGAAGTTACCCTGCGCGGCAATGCAAGTGCCATCGGCGGGCTCAAGGAAAAGCTGTTGGCCGCCCTGCGCGGCGGGATCAAGACGGTGCTGATCCCCGAAGAAAACGCCAAGGATCTGGCCGACATCCCCGAGAATGTGAAGCAAGGCATGCAGATCATTCCGGTGACGCATGTGCGCGAAGTGCTGAAACACGCCTTGGTGCGTCAGCCCGATGCGGTGGAATGGGATGAGGCCGCAGAAGAGGCGGCCGCCGCCGCCCGTGCCAAGCCCGATGATCACGCGGCGCGCACGGCGCACTGACCCGAAAAATCAGAAAACCCGCCCTGAACCGGCGGGTTTTCTTTTGGAAAAATCGCTGTGTCTTGCGATCACCTGTGAACGCCGTGGTCATGGCATCTTCGCCGACGTGGTGCAGCGCGGGCCCGCGGGGGGTTAGGCCCCGAACCCCGTCATCTTGCCGCGCACAAACAGCAGCGGGTCGCCGTCGCGCAGAGTGGCCCGCAGCACACGCCCCACGATGATCAGATGATCGCCGCCATCATGGGCCGCATGCTGTTCACAGTCGAACCGCGCCAAGGGATTGGCCAAAAGCGGCGAATGCTCGGGCGAAAGGTCGTGGGGCAGGTCGGAAAACCCCGGCCCATTGCGCCCGAACCGTTCGGTCAGTGCCTGTTGTTCTTGGCCGAGAATATGGATCGAATAATACCGGGCCGACGAAAACTGGGCAAACCGGTTCGAAGAGCGGGCCGGCGACCACAGCACCAGCGGCGGCGAAAGGGACACGCCGGCAAAACTGTTGGCCACGAAACCCATCGGGCCATCCGCCCCCATGGTGGTGACAAGGGTGACCCCGGTGCCAAAACAGCCCAAGGCATCCCGAAAGGCCCGGCTATCCGTTGCCGGGTTGAACTCTGTCGTCATCATTGATCCGTCCGCCATCAAGGCACCTCACGTCCTAGGGCATGAGAATAGAGCTCGAACCACATTTGACGATCCAAATCGACCTTCAAAGCGTCAGAAATTCGTTCAATTCGCGGCAGGCTGTTGGTTCCCAGCACCGGAAGGATGCGCGCGGGATGTTTCAGCAGCCACGCGACCGCGACCGCTGACCATTCAACGCCCTGTTCGGTGGCAATGCGGTGCAGCGTATCGCGCAAGGGGGCAGGGGCGGTGGACAAAAGCGATCCGCCGCCCAACGGGCTCCACGCCATCAGGGGCGTGCGGATGCGCTGGTGAAAGGCGATGTCGCCATTGGTAAAGCCGTCAATCGCATGCAGACCCAGTTCGATCTGGTTGGTCGCCAGCCGCGTGGTCATTGCCGATTGAAGGAGGTCGACATCCCAAGGGCGGAAGTTCGACACCCCGACCGCGCGCACCTTGCCCGATTGCACCAAGCCATCCAAGGCCGCGCCGGTTTCATCGTGATCCATCAGCGGATCGGGGCGATGGATCAGCAGCAGATCGATATGATCGGTGGCCATGTCGCGCAGGCTGCAGGTCACGCTTTCGGTGATATGCGCGGCGCTGGTGTTGTAATGCTTGATCCGGGCCCCCGCGTGGCGACCGACCGGGGCCACGATATCGCATTTGGTGACGATTTCGATCTGGTCGCGCAGGCCGGGGCTGGCC
>JALQUQ010000461.1 GCA_023263735.1 Paracoccaceae bacterium
GCCCGCTGGGGCCAGAAGATGGGCGACGTCAAGGCGATCGACATGATGACCGCCGTGCTGACCGACCCCTTTGGCCATGGCCATATGGGGGTGACGGCGGAAAACGTGGCCGACCGGTTCGACATCAGCCGCGAAACGCAGGATGCCTTTGCGGTCGAGAGCCATCGCCGGGCCGCCGCCGCAATCGAAGCGGGGCATTTCAAGGATCAGATCGCGCCGGTCACCGTGAAATCCCGCAAGGGCGATGTGGTGTTTGACACCGATGAACATGTCCGCCCCGGCACGACAGTGGCCGATATGGCGAAATTGCGCGCGGTGTTCCGCAAGGATGGCCGCGTGACGGCGGGCAATGCCTCGGGGTTGAATGACGGCGCGGCTTCGGTCGTGGTGATGGACGCGGCCGCCGCCGCGGCAAAGGGCCTTGCGCCCATGGCCCGCGTGGTGGCCTATGGTCACTCGGGCGTTGCGCCCGAGGTCATGGGGCTGGGCCCGATCCCGGCGATGCGCGTGGCGCTGGACCGTGCGGGCCTGACGGTTGCCGATCTTGACGTGGTGGAATCGAACGAGGCCTTTGCCGCACAAGCCTGCGCGGTGACCCAAGAGCTGGGTCTGGACCCCGCCAAGGTCAATCCGAACGGCGGGGCCGTGGCTTTGGGCCATCCGATCGGGGCCAGCGGCGCGATCATTGTGACCAAGCTGCTGTACGAATTGGCGCGGACGGGCGGGCGCTATGGCGCCGCGACGATGTGCATTGGTGGCGGGCAGGGCATTGCCCTGATTGTGGAGAACCTGCGGCGATGACCATCAGAACCTTAGGGATCGTCGGCGCCGGAACCATGGGCGCCGGCATCGCCATCAATGCGGTGGTGTCGGGCCTTTCGGTCGTTCTGGTCGATCGTTCGGCCGAAGTGCTGGCAAAGGCGGGCGCCAAGCTCGACAAGTTTCTGGCGCGTCAGGTCGAAAAGGGACGGATGAGCCCGGATGCCGTGGCGGGGTTGCGGGCCCAACTGTCCACCGCGGCCGAGATGTCGGCCTTGGCGGGTTGCGATATGGTGATCGAGGCGGTGTTTGAAAACCTTGATCTGAAAAAGACGATCTTTGCCGAATTGGAGCGGCATGTGTCGGCGACCTGTGTCCTTGCCACGAACACGAGCTGTTTGCGTCTGGCCGATATTGCGCAGGCGATCACCACGCCCCATCGCTTTTGCGGGCTGCATTACTTCAGCCCGGCTGAAATCAACCCGGTGGTCGAGATCATTCAAGGCCCGCAGACAGATGTCGCCGTTCTGGACACGGCCCTTGGCTTTCTGAAGGCAACCGGCAAGGACCCGATTGCCTGCAAGGATCAGAACGGCTTTGCGCTGAACCGCTTTTTCTGCCCCTACACCAACGAGGCAGCGCTGATGTTGGACGAGGGGCTTGCCACCACCGGCCAATTGGATGCCGTCGCGCGTGCGGCGCTTGGTTTGGCCATGGGGCCGTTTGCGGTGATGAACATCATCGGAACGGCGACCAACCTGAATGCGGTGCGCAATTTGGGGGCGCTTGGCCCGTTTTATCAACCGGCCGACAGCCTGACCCGGTACGGAACAGGCAATACCCCGTGGGAGATCGAGGCGGAACCCGCCCCCTTGGACCCGGCCCGCGAACAGCAGATCGCGGCGCGCTTGATCAATGCGGTCTTGTTGCCCGTCACCGAGGAATTGGCCGAAGGCACGGCCAGTTTGGCCGCGATTGACCGTGGTGCGGAAAAGGCTTTTCGCTTTGGCCGCACCCCCGGGGCGCTGCTGGCCGAGATCGGTTCCGATGTCGGGTCAAGGCTGCGGGCCTTTGCCCAAGAGCGGGGCCACCCGGTTGAAAAGCTGAGTTAGGCTGGCATCAAAAGTGCGGCTCACCCCATTGTAACAATGGCGAAAACAAAAGGTGAGCCGCTATGCCCCATGTCATCGTGAAACTGGCGCAGGGACGAAGCGATGCCGACAAATGCCGTCTGGCCGACCGGATCGCACTGGCCATCATGAACAGCCTTGGTGTTTCGGAAAGCACCGTCTCTGTCGCGATCGAGGACATCGACCCGAACCAGTGGTCGGAACTTGTCTATGACCCTGAGATCGCCGCCAAGCCCGAGCAACTGTACCGCAAACCCGGATATGCCCGGTTCTGACGGGGTTATTCCAGCGACTCGAGCTTTTTATACAGGTACGACCGCGAAACGCCCAAATGCTCGGCGGCTTTTTTCTTGTTG
>JALQUQ010000462.1 GCA_023263735.1 Paracoccaceae bacterium
GCGCTGTCATATTCGAACACCATCTGCGCCATGGCCCAGGGGCTTTCATACCCTTGGGTCGGCAGGGTGAAATCGGTCACCACCGCCGGTTTGCCCGCCACATCCACCAAGGCCCAATTCGGAAGATCGGTGGCAAAGGGTCCGGCCAGCAGGCCTTCGGCCAGCATCGTCGCGAAATTTTCGCCGTTGATCCAGATCAGGTCAACCGCGCCACCGGTCATGGTGCCGGCCTCTTTTTCGGCGCGAACACGGGCCACAGCATCGGCGGTTGAGGCCAGTTTCACCTGTTCCAGCTTGACGCCATAACGCGCCTCGGCCTCGGCCCCGATCCAGGCGATGAAATCGTTGATCTTGGGGTCACCGCCCCAGGCATGCCAATAAACCGTCTGGCCCTTGGCCTCGGTCAGGATCTGATCCCAGGATTGGGTCTGGGCCGTCACCGCCGAAGCAAGGCCCAAGGCCGTCAACGCCACCATCGACCCTGCGGCCAGAAAAGTTCTTCTTTGCATCGGTCCCTGCCTTGGATTTCCCTGTCTTTCGTTCAACTAGGGCGCTGCTCGCGCAAAGGGCAAGTGGAAAATGCAATGAACTGTGGGGGTTGCACAGTTGTGTGAGCGGTGTAACGTTTGCCCGGTCGGCAACGAAACGGCGACTTGATCCCTGTTTTTCATGGCTTTCTTAAAGGAACGACAATGTTTGACAGCCATCTGCGCCCGTTGATCGACCCGCCGCTGAACCAGATCGGCAAGGCCTTGGCCGGGGTAGGGCTTGGTGCCAATGCGGTGACGCTGATCGGTCTGGGGTTTGGGCTGATGGCGGCCATTATGATCTCGGTCGGTCTGTCGCATCTGGCGTTGATCCCGCTTTTGATCGGGCGGCTTGCCGATGGGCTGGATGGGGCCGTCGCCCGCCACCGGGGCAAGACCGATTTCGGCGGCTATCTGGATCTGTTTTGCGATTTTATCCTGTATGGCGCGGTGCCCTTGGCCTTTGCCGTTCTTGACCCCGGGAAAAACGCGCTGGCGGCGGCATTTTTGTTGATGAGCTTTTATGTCAATGCCGCCAGTTTTCTGGGCTTTGCCATCATGGCCGAAAAACAGGGGCTGACGACGACCGCGCAGGGGCAAAAATCCCTTTACTATGCTTCGGGGCTTTTAGAGGGATTTGAAACCATTGTTTTCTTTGTCATTCTTTGCCTTTGGCCCGCGATTTTCGCCCCGGCCGCGTGGGTTTTCGGCGCCTTGTGCGGGGTGACGGCCGGGGCGCGCCTGCTGTGGGCGCGGTCGGTTTTGCGCTGATGGTCCCGCACGATTGTGATCACGATCGGGGGGAGGGGCGATCAACTTGGTCGCCCGCCCTTGCAGCCTCCGGCGCGCGACACTAAGACTCTGGCAAGTATCCGTCGGTAAGGCTTGGACCAACAGCAGGCAGGTGAGACATGAAAGATCCAATCTCCACGTTCTACAATTTCGTCATCCCGACGGTGGAAGAGACAAATGCACGCGGCTCGATCCGCTATGACATTTTCTCGCGCCTGCTCAAGGAGCGGATCATCTTTGTCGCGGGCCCCGTGCATGACGAGATGGCAACCATCATCGTGGCGCAGCTTTTGTTCCTTGAGGCGGAAAATCCGTCCAAGGAAATCTCGATGTATATCAACAGCCCCGGCGGCGTTGTGACCTCGGGCCTGTCGATCTATGACACCATGCAGTACATCAAGCCCAAGGTTTCGACCGTGTGCATCGGTCAGGCTGCCTCGATGGGGTCCTTGTTGCTGCAAGCGGGGGAGGCGGGGATGCGTTTCAGCCTGCCGAACAGCCGCATCATGGTGCACCAGCCTTCGGGTGGGTATCAGGGGCAGGCGACCGACATCCTGATTCACGCGCGTGAGACCGAGCGTCTGAAGCGCCGCCTGAACGAAATCTATGTCAAGCACACCGGCAACGATTACGAAAAGGTCGAAGCCGCGCTGGAACGCGACAACTTCATGTCGGCCGAAGAGGCAAAAGCCTGGGGTCTGATCGACCAGATCGTCGAATCCCGTGGCAAGCTGGACGACCAAAGCAAGTAAGAGCCTTGCCCCCGTTCAAAAGGCGGACGGGGGCGATTTGACATTGTGGAGGGTGCAGGCTTCTCCTAGACTTTCCTGAAGTAAGGTTTGAGGACAGACATGGCGAACCATTCCGGCGACAGCAAGAACACGCTTTATTGTTCCTTCTGCGGCAAAAGCCAGCACGAAGT
>JALQUQ010000463.1 GCA_023263735.1 Paracoccaceae bacterium
GGCCATTCTGGACGGGGCCGCGCAGGTTCTGGCCGAGGCAAGCCTGACTTGGTCGGATCTGGATGTGGTGATCCATGGCACGACCTTGGCCACCAATGCGCTGATCGAACGGCGCGGGGCCCGGGTCGCCTTTGTGACAACCGAAGGGGTGCGCGACACGATCGAGATGCGGACGGAAAGCCGGTTTGACCAATATGACCTGAACCTGCACTTGCCGCCGCCGCTGGTGCCGCGCGAAGACCGGTTCGCCGTTCGCGGGCGGATCGGGGCGTCGGGGCAGGAGCTGGCCCCGCTGGATGAGGCGCGGCTGGAGGCTTTGGCGCGCGACATCGCAAAGGGTGGGTTTGGCGCGGTCGCCATCGGGTTCATCCATTCCTATGTGAACGGCGCGCATGAGCGCCGCGCGCGGGACATTCTGGCGCGTCATGTTCGGGTGCCGATCTCGATTTCGTCCGAAGTGTCGCCCCAGATGCGGGAATATGAACGGTTCAACACGGTCTGCGCCAATGCCTATGTGCGCCCGCAGATGGCGGATTATCTGGCGCGTCTGCAATCGCGGCTGCGTGGGCTGGGGGCGGATTGCCCGGTTTTCATGATCCATTCCGGGGGTGGGCTGATCAGCGTGGAGTCGGCGGCGGAATTTCCGGTGCGTCTGGTGGAATCGGGGCCAGCCGGGGGCGCGATTTTTGCCGCCGATGTGGCGCGGCGGTTTGGAATGACCAAGGTTGTCAGCTATGACATGGGCGGCACCACGGCCAAGATCTGCCTGATCGAAGATTTTGCCCCCCGCACGGCCCGCAGCTTTGAAGTGGCGCGCAGCACGCGGTTTGCCAAAGGCTCGGGGATGCCGATTTCCATTCCGGTGATCGAGATGATCGAAATCGGTGCGGGCGGCGGGTCGCTGGCTTGGGTCGATGCGATGGGCCGGATTCAGACCGGGCCCGAAAGCGCGGGGTCAGAACCCGGCCCGGCCTGCTATCAACGCGGCGGCGCGCGCCCGGCCATCACCGATGCCGATCTGATCTTGGGAAAACTCGACCCCGCCAATTTCGCGGGCGGGGCGATCCTTTTGTCACAAGCGCGGGCGCAAGCCGCGATCGAGGCGCAGGTGGGCACGCGGCTGGGGTTGCGGCCCATGGATGCGGCCTTTGGCATCTGCGAGGTGGTGGACGAAAACATGGCCAACGCCGCGCGGGTGCATGCGGTCGAGAATGGCAAGGATATTTCCGACAATATCATGGTGGCCTTTGGCGGGGCGGCCCCGCTGCATGCGGCGCGGTTGTGCGAAAAGCTGGGGATTGACCAGTGCCTCATTCCGCCGGGGGCGGGGGTCGGGTCGGCCATCGGGTTTCTGCGCGCCCCCTTTGGCTATGAGGCCTTGGGCAGCCAGATCATTCGGTTACAGGAGTTTGATCCCAAGGCCATGACCGCGCGTGTGGCGGCGCTAAAGGCCACCGCGGAAAGCTTTGTGCGTCAGGGTGTGACGGGGGCGGTGCGGTGCGAGATCACGGCCTTTATGCGCTATGTCGGGCAGGGTTGGGAAATTCCGGTGCCGCTGGCGGATCGGCCGTTTGTGGCGGGGGATGGTGCGCTTTTGGGTGCGGATTTCGCCGCCGCCTATGCCCGGTTTTTTGGTCGCGCCATCGAAGGGCTGCAGGGATTGGAGGTCGAAATCGTCACGATCTCGGTCAAGGTCGAAGAGGTCCGCGCCGCGCCCGTTCCGCAAAAGCTTTGCCTTGACGGAGCGCCCGTGGCCGCGCCCGAGGTGCGGGCGGTGTTTGACCCGACGACGGCCCGGATGATGGAGACGGCCATTCACGACCGGATGCGCCTGCGCCCCGGCGCGCGGGTGGCCGGGCCTGCGGTGATCGTTGAACGCGAAACCTCGACCGTCGTGACGTCGCCCTTTGATGCGGTGATGCAAGAGGATGGAAGTGTGCTTTTGATCCGCAAGGAGGGGCAGAAATGACCGACGCGGCAATGGAAATCCGGTTGCAGGTGATGTGGAACCGGCTGATCTCGGTGGTCGAGGAACAGGCGATGACGCTGCTGCGCACCGCCTTTTCGACCAGCGTGCGCGAAGCGGGCGATCTGTCTGCGGGGGTGTTTGACCCAAAGGGGCGGATGCTGGCGCAGGCGGTCACCGGAACGCCCGGCCATGTGAACACCATGGCCGAGGCGGTCGGGAACTTCATGGCCGCGATCCCACGCGACGAAATGTTCCCGGGCGATACC
>JALQUQ010000464.1 GCA_023263735.1 Paracoccaceae bacterium
AACCGTCGTTGAGTAAACGATTGGGAGACACTCGCGGAAAACCCCCGAAAACGGGCGGTTCAGGGGGCGGCGATCCGGCCCTGATCCAGCCGCACGACCCTGTCCATCCGCGCCGCCAATTCCAGATTATGCGTTGCAATCAAAGCAGATAGCCCGGTTTCGCGCACCAATCCCATCAGCGCGCCAAACACCTGATCCGAGGTGGCAGGGTCCAGATTGCCCGTCGGCTCGTCCGCCAGCAACAGGCGCGGCGCATTGGCCAGCGCCCGGCAAAAAGCGACACGCTGCTGCTCGCCTCCCGACAGCGCGGCGGGGCGGTGGTCGGCGCGGTGCTGCACCCCCACCCGTTCCAACAGATCCAGCGCCCGCGCCTTGGCCAAGGATGCCGAAACCCCATTGGCCAGTTGCGGAATCATGATGTTTTCCAAGGCGTTAAACTCGGGCAACAGATGGTGAAATTGATAGATAAAGCCCACCCGCGCCCGCCGGACCTGCGTCAGCGCCGCGTCATTCAGCCCCGCCATGCCCTGCCCGCCCAGGCTGACCCGCCCCGAATCCGGCGTATCAAGCAGGCCCGCGATGTGCAAAAGCGTCGACTTCCCCGCCCCCGACGGCGCGACCAAAGCGACCACTTCCCCCGCCTCAACCCGCAGATCCGCCCCCCGCAAAACCTGCACTTCGCCGGGCTTTCCGTGGTTGTAGCCCTTGGTGACCTGATCCAAAATCAGCGCGGGTTCATTCATAGCGCAACGCCTCGACCGGGTTCATCCGCGCCGCGCGACGGGCCGGAAAATAGGTGACGACAAAGGACAAAACCAGCGACAACGCCGCCGCCGAGGCCACATCGCCCCATTGAAGCTTAGCGGTGAGTGTATAGATCGGGCGCACCGCCGGATCCCACACGCCGCCGCCCGCCAGGTAATTGACCAGATCAAAGATCGGCGTGAAGTAGATCGAAAAAAGCGCCCCCAGAACGATGCCCGACAGGGTGCCGATCACCCCGGTGATGGCCCCGCAGAGAAAGAAAATCCGCAGGATGGACCCCTCGGTCAACCCCATGGTCCGCAAGATGCCGATGTCGCGCCCCTTGTTCTTGACCAACATGACCAAGCCCGAAATGATGTTCATCGCGGCGATCAGCACCAGCACCGACATCAGGATGAACATCATGTTATCCTCGACCGTCAGGGCACGCAAAAAGGCGCCGGCACTGTCTTGCCAGGTGTAGAGAAAGGCCCGCTCACCGGCGGCAATGGCCAAGGTTGGGGCAATCTCTTCAATCTTTTCAGGCTCTTCGACAAACACCTCGATCTCGTCGGCCAACCCCTCGCGGTTGAGATAGCTTTGCGCCTCGGCAAGGGGGAGGTAGATGCGGATGCGGTCGATGTCGGGGCTGCCGGTGGTGAAGACATAGACCACCTCATAGGCATTGGTGCGCGGGCTGGTGCCAAAGGCGGTTTTCGTGCCCTCGGGCGAGATCAGCTTGATCCGATCGCCCGGACCGACGCCCAGATCCTGCGCCAGCCCCGAGCCGATGGCGACCCCCTGATCAAAGCGCGCCAGATCGCCGTAATCGTCGATACCATCGGCCACCGGGGTCATGCGATCAAGGTCGGCGGCCGAAATGCCAAGAACATCGGCGCCGGAATTGCGGCCATTGGCCGTGGCCATCACCTGCCCCCGCACGATCGGATGGGCCCGCACAACCCCCGGCACCTCGGCCAGCGTTTGGGTCAGGGCGAGATAATCGGGAAATCCGCGGCTTTTGGCGCCATTCTCGTCGATCGTGGTGATCGAGAGCACCCGCACATGCGCATTCGCCCCCAGAAGCGAACTGACGAATTCAGCCCGAAACCCGGCCCGAACCGACATGGTGACGATCAGCGCAAACACCGCGAGGGTGATGCCGATCACGGAAATCCAGGTCATGACGGAGATTCCGCCCTCGGCCCGTTTGGCGCGCAGGTAGCGCCAGGCGATCATGCGTTCAAAACCTGAAAACGGGGCCATCGATGCCATGCGGGTTACCCTGTGCCTGTTCGCGCGGACCTTGATGGCTGTGCCCCGCCGCGTCAAGGGTGGCGAGATCACCTTTGCTCGGGTCGGGCACCTTTGCGCGGGTCGGGCGCCTTTTGCACGGGTCGGGCGCGCGGGGACCCGGCGGGGGGGGGGGGGGGGGGGGGGGGGGGGGGGGGGGGGGGGGGGGGGGGGGGGGGGGGGGG
>JALQUQ010000465.1 GCA_023263735.1 Paracoccaceae bacterium
CGCCTTGACGTGCGGCAAGGGCTGCGGCCTTTGCCCCCTGAGGAAGCGCCGTAAGGGCCGGGGAAAGGGCGTCGATCATGGTGCGGTCGCCAAGTTTTGCGCCCCCGACCTGCATCACGCGATCCAGACCGGCTTTCAGCGCCCCAATCCAGTCTTTGCCACTGGCCGAGGCATCGCCTGCTGCGGCAAAGAAGATTGCCAGAAGAACCCCGGACGAACCGCCCATGGTCTGCGCCAGTTCCATGCCAATCGCGCGGAACAATTGCGTCGGGTCGGCCAGTGGCATCTTGTCCATGCGTGCAAGAAGCGATCGCGCCGCCCCCGCAAGGGTTGACCCGGTGTCGCCGTCGCCCGATTTTGCATCCAGAGCATTCAGGTCAGCCTCGACGGCGATCAGGGCATTGCAGCATTGGGTCAAAAGCGCCCGCCGCGCCGGGTGGGCCGATGGTTCTGGCTGGATCGGGGTCAGACCATCGGGCAGGGGGCGCAGTTGCACATCACCCAAGGACGCCAGCCCCGGCCATGCCGCCGGTTCGACGGGCGCGCCGAGTTCTTCGACCTGTTCCGAGGTGACAGGCAGAAGCGAGACGGAAAAGCCATGCATGTCGAGCGAGGTCATCAGCGCTGCGGGACCGATGATCCACTTGATCCGCCCGCCAAGCGCTGACCGGGCCAGCTCTTCGGCCAGAACGCTCATTTCCAAGGGGGTCGTGGACCCAAGGTTGTTCAGCAGGGCGACGTGATCTGCCGTGCCCACATGCGGCAACAGGCGGTCGACCACCATGCTCATCGCGGCACGGGCACCTGAAAAATCGACTTGTTCGACACCCGCCTCGCCATGAATGCCCAGCCCAAGTTCCGCCTTTCCGGTTCCGATGCGGTCTTCCTTAGGGCTGCCCGGAACGGTGCAGGTATCAAGGCTCATCCCGATTGAGACGGTTCCCTTTATCACCGCCTGTGCGGCGGCGGTCACGGTGTCGAGGCTTGCACCCTGTTCGGCCAGTGCGCCTGCGATCTTGTGCACGAACAAGGTCCCTGCAACCCCACGCGCCTGCGGCAGATCGGGCAAGGCAATGTCGTCATCGACGATGAGCATCGAGACCTTCAACCCGAAGGCCCGCGCTCGTTCAGCGGCCAACCCGAAGTTCAGACGATCCCCGGTGTAGTTCTTGACGATCAGAAGGCAGCCTGCCTTTCCGGTAACGGCCAGAATGCCGGCCAACACCGCATCGACAGAGGGCGAGGCAAAGACATCGCCGCAAACCGCGGCCGTCAACATCCCCTTGCCGACAAAGCCTGCGTGACTGGGTTCGTGCCCCGAGCCACCGCCAGAGACCAGCGCAACCTTGTTTCCGTGCTTTCCGCGGTCCCAATCAGCGCGGACAACCACGCGAATATGCGGAAAACCATCCAACCGCGCCAGTTTGCCGCCCGAAGATCGGACAAGGCCGTCAATCGCTTCGGTAACCAGAGATTCCTTTGTGTTCATGAACTGTTTCATGGTGGGCCTCTCTCAGATGCGGTTGCCGCTGGCGTCAAACCAAAGCGGGTTGATCGGGTTGATGTTCAGCGCGTCGCCCGCGCTCAAGGTGGTGTGGGGATCGGTCAGGGTCACGATTTCATGGTCGCCTAGCGTAAGGTGCAGACGGGTCTGGTCGCCCAGATGTTCTACGCGGCGCACTCTTGCGGGGTGGCCTTCTCCGGTGCCGATATGTTCAGGCCGAAGTCCAATCGTCTTGGCCCCTAGTGGGGCATGGCCAAAGGTGGTCGCGGGCAACAGCGTGATCCGGGGCTGCCCAAGACGGGTTGCGACATAGGTCGAGACAGGATTTTCATAGATGTCGCGCGGACTTCCGAACTGAACCAAAGCGCCTTCGTGCAACACGCCGATGTGCGTGGCCATGGTCATCGCCTCGATCTGGTCATGCGTCACGTAAAGGAAGGTTGCGTTCAGTTCGGAATGGATGCGTTTTAATTCGATTCGCAAATCCGCCCTCAGCTTGGCATCCAGCGACGAAAGCGGCTCGTCCATCAAATAGATACGCGGTTCACGCACCAATGCGCGCCCGATCGAGACCCGCTGCATCTCGCCACCGGAAAGCTGGGTCGCCTTGTTATCGAGCTTATGGGCGATGCGAAGGGTTTCGGCCACTTCGGTCACCCGTGCGGTGATCTGGTCTTCGGGCCAGTTCAGAACCGGCGA
>JALQUQ010000466.1 GCA_023263735.1 Paracoccaceae bacterium
GAGGGTCCAATAATATCGGTGACGAGGCTCGGATAGACACCCAATAGAATGGTCATCACCACCAATGGCGCGAAAATCGCCTTTTCGCGCGCGGTCATGTCGGTGATGGATTTCAGGCTTTCCTTGATCAGGTCACCAAACACCACGCGGCGATAGAGCCAGAGCGCATAGGCCGCCGACAAGATCACGCCTGTTGCCGCCAAAAGCCCAATCAGCGTGTTCACATGGAAAACACCCATCAAGGTCAGGAATTCGCCGACAAAGCCCGATGTGCCAGGAAGGCCCACATTGGCCATGGTGAACAGCATGAACACCGCCGCATAAGCGGGCATCCGATTTACCAGACCGCCATAGGCATCAATCTCGCGCGTGTGCATGCGATCATAGATGACGCCAACACAGAGGAACAACGCCCCCGAAACAAAGCCGTGGCTGATCATTTGGAAAATCGCGCCATCTACACCTTGTTGATTGGCGGCGAAAATCCCCATCGTCACATATCCCATATGCGCAACTGATGAGTAAGCGATCAGCTTTTTCATATCTTCTTGCACCATCGCGACCAGTGAAGTGTAGATGATCGCAATCACAGACATCCACAGCACCAATGGCGCCATAATGTCAGAGGCGACTGGGAACATTGGCAAGCTAAAGCGCAAGAAACCGTATCCGCCCATCTTCAGCAAGATTGCCGCCAGAACCACAGACCCCGCCGTCGGCGCCTGCACGTGCGCATCGGGCAACCAGGTGTGCACCGGCCACATCGGCATTTTCACCGCGAAAGAGGCAAAGAACGCCAGGAACAGCATCGTCTGCAAACCGCCAACGATCTGGAAGCCGAACAGGCTAAAGGTTTCCGACCCAAAGGTGTGGTTCAACAGCGCCGGAATGTCGGTGGTGCCCGCGTCCATGTACATGGCGATCATGGCCACCAGCATCAGCACCGAGCCGAGGAAGGTGTAGAGGAAGAACTTGAACGAGGCGTAGATCCGATCCTTGCCGCCCCAGATGCCGATGATCAGGAACATCGGGATCAGACCTGCTTCGAAGAACAGGTAGAACAGAACCATGTCCAACGCGCAGAACACGCCAAGCATCAGCGATTCCAGCATCAGGAAGGCGATCATGTATTCCTTGACGCGGTGTTCCACATCCCAGCAGGCCGCGATGGTGACCGGCATCAGGAAGGTCGTCAGCATCACGAACAGGACCGAAATCCCGTCAACGCCCATCTTGTACTTCAGGCCGACGATCCAGGTGTATTCCTCGACGAACTGGAACCCAGTGTTCGACGGGTCGAACCCCGTCAGCACAAAGATCGAGACCAGAAAGGTCGCCGTGGTGGCCAACAGGGCCAGCCACTTTGCGTTGCGTTGTGCAGCGGCGTCATCGCCCCGCAGGAACAGCGCCATGATCGCGGCGGCGACCGCCGGGATAAAGGTGATGATGGAGAGAAGGTTTTCCATATTCGTTCTTTCGCCCCCTCAGTGACCGGCCGACAACGTCAGCCAGGTGATGAGGACAACAATCCCCACAACCATCGCGAAGGCATAGTGGAAGACGTAGCCGGACTGCGCCCGACCGGCGAGGCGGGTGAAGAAAGGAATGATCCCCATGGCAATGCCATTGATCGAACCGTCGATGACAGCGCCATCGCCCTTTTTCCACAAGAAACCGCCAATCCATTTGGCAGGGCGCACAAACACCCAGTCATAGAGTTCATCAAAGTACCATTTGTTCAGCAAGAACAGATACAGCGGGCGCTGCGAAGCCGCCAACCGCCCCGGAAGCGACGGGTTCTTGATGTAGAACAGCCAAGCCGTGAACAGGCCAATCACCATCGCAATGAACGGCGACACCTTGACCCAAGTCGGCACGGCATGCGCTTCGTGGATCATGTGGTTGTCGGCGCCCATATAGATCGCGCCTTTCGGAGCGGCGGCAACGGCATGGCCATCGGCAGGTGCGGCCTCGGCATGCGCCTCAGCGGCGGGCGCTTCGGCATGGGATTCGGTTGCGGCGGGGGCTGCGTGACCCTCGGCCGGAGCGGCCTCGGCATGCTCACCGGCAGCTTCGCCATGGGCAACGGCCGCTTCCATCCCGAACCAGTCACGCATCTTGGCATCATCGCCAAAGAACACGTTGTACCACAGCATCCCCGAGAAGATCGCACCCATCGCCAGCACGCCCAGCGGGATCAG
>JALQUQ010000467.1 GCA_023263735.1 Paracoccaceae bacterium
CAAGACGCAGGCTGCGGCCTTTGTGATCTCGGGCGCGCTGGCGGGGCTCGTCGGCTATCTGTGGGTTGCGCGTTATGCGGTCGCCTATGTCGATATCGCCGGCGGGTTCGAACTGGATGTCGTGGCGGCCTGTGTCATCGGCGGGATTTCCATCGCGGGGGGAATGGGCACCGTTCCCGGGGCTGTTCTGGGCGCGATCTTTCTGGGCGTGATCAAGAATGCGCTGCCGGTGATCGGCATCTCTCCCTTCTGGCAAATGGCCATTTCGGGCACGGCAATCATTCTGGCCGTCGCCTTTAACGCAACGCAGGGCCGCGCCAAAGGCCGCCTGATCCTTCGTGAGGCTGCACAGTGACCGCGCGCATCGAAACCCGAGTGATCCCCGACCGCCTGCAAAGCCCGTTTTCCCGCGCGCTCCGCAGTTGGGAGGCGCTGCTGCTGGCCGTTTTCGTGGCGGTGTTTGTCATCAACAGCTTTGCCTCGCCCTATTTCCTGAACGCATGGAACCTGTCGGACGCCACCTTTAACTTTACCGAAAAGGCGCTGATTGCCTTTGCCATGGCGATGCTGATCATCGCGGGCGAGATTGACCTGTCGGTCGCGTCGATCCTTGCCCTGTCGTCCACCGCGATGGGCATGGCGATGACGGCGGGCGCGGGAACCCCGGTGATCGTGCTGACGGGGCTGGCGACCGGGCTGGTTTGCGGCGCGGTCAACGGGCTTCTTGTGGCGGGAATGGGTCTGCCCTCGATCGTGGTGACCATCGGCACGATGAGCCTGTTCCGCGGCATCAGCTTTGTCATCCTTGGCGATCAGGCCTTTAACGGCTATCCGACCGATTTCGCCTTTTTCGGGCAGGGCTATGTCTTTTGGGTGATCAGTTTTGAACTGGTGCTGTTTTTCGTCTGTGCCTTTGCCTATTACCTGCTGCTGCACCGCACCAACTTTGGCCGCGCGGTCTATGCCATCGGCAACAACCCCACCGCCGCCTTGTTCTCGGGCATCCGGGTGCAGCGGGTTCGGTTCATGCTGTTCCTGCTGACGGGGGTGATGAGCGGCTTGGCGGCGGTGTGCCTGACCTCGCGCCTTGGCTCTACCCGCCCCTCTATTGCAACGGGGTGGGAGTTGGAGGCCGTCACGATGGTCGTCCTTGGCGGCATCAACATCCTTGGCGGGTCGGGCACCATTCCGGGCGTGGTCTTGGCGGCCTTTATCATGGGGCTGGTGACCTTTGGTTTCGGCCTTTTGAACGTGCCGGGGATCGTGATGTCGATTTTCCTTGGCCTGTTGCTGATTGGCGTGATCGCATTGCCGCGTTTGCTGGCTCGGAGGAAATGATGCAGAAATATGCCTTCAAGATGCTGTTGAATCCGGGGATGGAAGCGGAATACCTAAAGCGCCATGACGAGATCTGGCCCGAGCTGGTTGACCTGCTGAAAGAGGCGGGGGTCAGCGATTATTCGATCCATCTGGACCGCGAAACCAACATTCTGTTTGGCGTGCTGTGGCGCACCGATGATCACAAGATGGAGGATCTGCCGAACCATCCGGTGATGAAGCGCTGGTGGGCGCATATGGCTGATATCATGAAGACCCATCCCAGCAACGAACCCGTGGCCGTGCCGCTGGTCAATGTGTTCCACCTGCCATGACCCTTGTCGCGGTATTGGACATCGGCAAGACCAATGCCAAACTGGCGCTGGTCGATGCCGCACAGGGGCAAGAAATCGCCGTTCTGTCGCGCCCCAACGGCGTTTTGGCAGGCCCGCCCTATCCGCATTATGACACCCAAGGGCTGTGGGATTTTTTCATTGATGGATTGCGTCAGTTTGGACAGGCGCAAAAGATCGACGCGATCTCGGTCACGACCCATGGGGCTTCGGCCGTGGTGTTGGATGGCCAAGGCGAATTGGCCTGCCCAGTGCTGGATTACGAACACAAGGGGCCGGATGATCTGGCCGCCGAATATGACGCCCTGCGCCCGGATTTTGCCGAAACCGGTTCAGCACGAATGCCGATGGGTCTGAACATTGGCGCGCAATTGCATTGGCTTTTGGCCTGCTTTCCCGATCTTGCGGCAAAAACGGCGCATGTGGTGACCTATCCGGGCTATTGGGTGTACCGCCTGACCGGGGTGCTGGGCAGTGACATGTGCTCGCTGGGGTGCCACACCGATTTGTGGAACCCTTGGGCCAATC
>JALQUQ010000468.1 GCA_023263735.1 Paracoccaceae bacterium
TCGATCGACTGGTCGGGAATGCCCGATTTGGGATTGCGTGCGTGCAGGTGGATGATCGCCGCGCCCGCCTCGGCCGCGCCAACGGCCGCATCCACGATTTCCTCGGGCGTGACCGGCAGATAGGGCGACATCGAAGGGGTGTGGATCGACCCGGTGACGGCGCAGGTGATGATGACCTTGCGGGGTGCCTTAGCCATGATTTCCTCCCTCAATAGCTGTTTGCAGCGGCGCGCAATGCGTCGCGATCGTCGGGATGGGCGATGCTGGCCAAGGCCAGAGCCCGTTCGCGCACCGTCAGGCCGCGCAGATTGACAACGCCGTATTCGGTGACCACCGTTTCGACAAAGGTCCGCGACAGCGACACGATATCGCCATCAAGTTTCGTGACGATCCGTGGCTTGCCCTGATTGGTCTGCGACCGCAAACCAAGGATGAACTGGCCGCCTTCGACCTGCCCGCCCACGGCGAAATCGATCAGACCGCCCATCGAGCCCGCCTGTTTGCCGCCGATGGTTTCGGCATTCACCTGCCCCAGCAGATCGACCTCCAGCGCCGAATTGACGGAAACAACCGTCTTGCGGCGCACGAAATCCTCGGGGCGGTGGGTGGTCAAGGCATCTGACAAGGCAACGGCCGGGTTATTGGCCACCCAATCATACAGCGCCTGCGAACCGAAAATGTCGCCCGTTTCGGCCTTGGGCATGTCTGCGGTTGCGCAGCCAGCCTCGATCAGGGCCATGCTTGGATCGGTAAAGGTGTTGATGAACCGCAGATCACGGGCGCCCTTGTCGATCAAGGCATTCGCGGCGGCCAGCGGAATTCCCCCGACCCCAAGGCTGATCGAAGAGCCGTCGGGGATCAGATCCGCGATCAGGCGCCCGATTTCGGAATCGATCTCATCCAGCGGGCGGTTCGGGTATTCGGTCAGCGGCGCATCGCCTTCGACCAGAATGTCGATCTGCGACGCGTGAATCCGGCTGTCGCCCAAGGTGCGGGGCATCGACGGGTTGACCTGCGCGATCAAGAGTTTCGCCGAATGCGCGATGCCTTTGACGGCGGTGCAGCAAATGCCAAAGCTGTGGTAACCCTCGTCATCCGCGGGCGAGACCTGGATCAGGCCCACATCAAACGGCGTTTCCATCAGATAGCGCGCGGTTTGCGCCCAAGTCAGGGGCAGATACTCGGCCTTGACGTCTGCGGCGGTCTTGCGCAGCAAGGTGCCGGGCAAAAACCACGTCTTGAAGGTGATATTCGCCGCGCAGGGCGCGGACAGGAATTTGTACCCGGTCAACAGCATCCCGCTGATGACGGTCAGGTCCTTGACCGCTTCGGCACGTTTCCACAGTGCCGCCGTCAAAACGCCCGGCTCGGCACTCAGATGGGGGAATGCGATGGACATGCCGGGCTGAACCTTGCTCAGCGCCTCGGCGGCCGACATCCAGATGGGGGTTTTGGTCATCGTTCACTCCGCCTGCAACAGGACGCCAGACTGCAACAGCCGGGCCACTTCGTCTTCGGGCAGCACTTGCAAGGCAAAGTCCCGCGTGTTCGCCCCCACGGCCGGTGCGACCGAAGATTTGCCGTTCCGCTCCCCTTCGAACCGCCACGGGCCACGCATCACACGCAAACCGTCGTCGCGGGCGGGCTCGTACATATCCAGCCATTTCATCTGCGGATGCTCGGTCAGCTCCAGACCCGTCACCACCGGGGCAAAGGGCACATCGGCCACCCGCAGGCGTTCCAGCCATTCGGCCTGATCGCGTTTGGCGAATTCGGCCTCGACGATGGGGCGCAGGTCGAAATAATGCGCCTTGCGCGCCGAATAGGTCACAAACCGGGGGTCTGTCAGCAGGTCTTCGCGCTCGATCGCGGCGACGAAGGCTTCCCAGAATTTCTGTTGGCCCGACATATGCACCGCAATCGCCGCCCCATCCCGGGTGGTCAGAGCGAAACTCTGGGCCGAGGGGTGACGCGATTCCCGGTGGGGGTTTTCGCCCGTTTCAAAGGTCTGGGTCATGGCATCGATGGTGATCGTGCTCATCGCTTCCAAAAGCGAGGTCGTCACCGTGGTGCCGCGCCCTTCGTCATCGCGCAACCGCGACACAAGGCCCGACACGATCCCGATAACCAGCACAAGCGCCGTCGTCAGATCGCCGATGCAGGTCCCGGCCAGTTTCACCGC
>JALQUQ010000469.1 GCA_023263735.1 Paracoccaceae bacterium
ATCACCTCGCGGCACAGGCGCAGGGCTGGATAGCGGTCAAGGTCGGGGGCCCGAAGGGTCAGATTGGCCACCCGCGCCAGATCCAGCCGCGCCACCGGCAATTCAAGCCGCTGCGGCCAATTCAACGCATAGCCGATGGAATGGCGCATATCCGGCGCGCCCATATGGGCCATGATCGCACCATCGCGATATCCCACCATGGAATGGATCAGGCTTTCCGGGTGGATGATCACTTCGATCTGATCGGGATCAACGCCGAAATATTCGCGGGTTTCGATCACCTCCAACGCCTTGTTGAACATGGAGGCCGAGTCGATGGTGATCCGCTGTCCCATCGCCCAATTCGGATGTGCCAAGGCTTCGGCGACGGTGGCATGGGCCAAGCGTTCCAGCGGCCAGTCGCGCAGCGCTCCGCCGCTTGCGGTCAGGATGATGCGTTCCACGGCGGCGATATCTTCGCCCACCAAGGCCTGAAAGATCGCCGAATGCTCACTGTCAACGGGCAGGATGCGCGCGCCGTGTTGGGCGGCGGTTTGCATCAAGAGCGGCCCGGCGGTGACCAGACTTTCCTTGTTGGCCAAAGCGAGCGTCGCCCCATGGCGCAGGGCGCGCAACCCCGGCACCAGACCGGCGGCCCCGACAATCGCACTCATCACCCAATCGGCGGGGCGATCGGCGGCATCGGCAATGGCATCGGTCCCTGCCGCCGCCTCAACCCCTGATCCGGCCAAGGCGTCTTTCAGCGCCCCATAACAGCTTTCATCGGCGCAAATGGCCACCTCGGCCCGCAGTTCGCGCGCCATTTCAGCAAGCCGCGTGACATTGCGACCGCCTGTCAGCGCCCTTGTCTGAAAGGCCTCTGCCCCGCCGCCGCGACGGATCAGGTCAAACGTGCTTTCACCGATAGAGCCGGTTGCGCCGAAAATCGAAATAGACCGCATGTTCGCCCCGTTACATCCCGCCCGGGCCCGGCATGGGCAAAGCGGTCAACAGACCCAGCAGCATCAGGAAGCCCACAGCCCCGATCAGGGCATCAAAGCGATCCAGAAACCCACCATGACCGGGGATCAGGGACGAACTGTCCTTGACGTCACAGCGCCGCTTGATCCAGCTTTCCGCGATATCGCCCAATTGCCCGGCAAACGAGACAAAGGGCGCAAGCACGACCAAAAGCCACGTGGCCTGCCCCCAGACCATGAACAGAATCGATACCAGCACCGCACCGACCCAGCCGGCCACCGTGCCCGACCATGTTTTCTTGGGGCTGATCGCAGGCCAGAATTTCGGCCCGCCGACCATGCGGCCCACGAAATAGCCCGCGACATCCGACACGACGACCACCGCGATCAACCACAAAATAGCCGGAACCCCCGGCCCCCGCAGATCGATCAGCCCGTATCCCGCGATCATGATGGCAATGCCATAGACCGTCGACACCCGGCGAAACCGTCGCGGCGTCAGCGCCAGAAAGAACCCGGGGGCGATCAGCAAAGCCGAGGCCAGATCATGGGTCAGAAACACCGCCGCCGCCAGACAGGCCGCCGCACCCAGACCAATGGCAAAGGGCGTCTTTTGATGCCCCGGCGCCGTCATGTTCGCCAATTCCCAGAACATCACGCCCGTCAGCGCAATGACCAAGACCGAAAACGACCGCCCCCCCAGCCAGATTTCGCCTGCCCCGATGACCAGCATGAACAGGGCCGAAAGCACGCGTTTTTTCAGGTCACCCCAGCGGGCCGTATCCCCCATCATGCCGAAACAACCCCGCCAAATCTGCGATCACGATTGCCAAAGCGCGACAAGATCTCGGCCAGATGGTCAGGGGTGAAATCCGGCCAGAGGGTCGGGGTGAATTCATATTCGGAATAGGCCGACTGCCACAAAAGAAAGTTCGAAATCCGGGTTTCGCCCGAGGTGCGGATCACCAGATCCGGGTCGGGAATATCATGGGTATCCAACCGCGCGGTGATCGCCGCCTCGGTCACATCCTGCGGACGGATCACCCCTTGGGCCACATCCGATGCCACGCGCGCCATCGCGCGGGCCAGTTCATCTCGGCCCCCGTAGTTGATCGCCACGGTAAAATTCAGCCGCGACAGATGGGCGGTGCGTTCTTCGATCCCGTTCATCAGCGCCTGCAACTTGTCTGTCAGGCGCGACCGATCCCCGATAAAGCGCA
>JALQUQ010000046.1 GCA_023263735.1 Paracoccaceae bacterium
GTTTGAGCCGCGCGGCCAGCCAGTCCACCGGATACCCCTCGCCGGTAAAGTGGATGCCGCCGCCCAGACTGACCCATTTCAGCCGAGACAACAGCGACGCGAATTCCTCTTCGATCCGGGTCAATTGCTGATCGAACAGATCGAAATCCGCGTTCTCGCAATTGTAATGGATCATGAAACCCGAAATCCGGTCGATGATCTTTTCGATCTTTTGCGCATCCCATTCGCCCAGACGGCTGAAGGGGCGGGCCGGATCCGCCAGATCAAAGCCCGAGGTCGAAAAGCGCGGATTCAATCGCAGCCCACGCTCGATGGTGGCCGATTGATTGTCGAACCGCTCCAACTGACCGATCGAATTAAAGATGATCTTGTCGGCATAGCCCACAGCCTCGGCGATCTCGTGATCGGACCAGGCGACCGAATAGGCATGCGTTTCCTTGCCAAACTTCTCGCGTCCCAGCTTCAACTCATAAAGCGATGACGATGTCGTGCCATCCATATGCTGCCGCATCTGGTCAAACACGGGCCAAGTCGCAAAACATTTCAACGCCAGCAACACCTTGGCACCCGAAGCCTGGCGCAGGTCATCCATGACCGCCATATTGCGCGCCAGCTTGGCACGGTCGATCAAATAAAAGGGCGTCTGGATCATCGAATCCCCCCAAGGGACAAAAGGGACAAGAGCGGCGCTATTTAGGGCCGCTCCCCCCCCTATGCAAGGGTTCTGTGACATTTCCGTTTCAGCAGCCCCCGGCAACCGGTCAGGACCAAATTTCTTGGAAAGAAATTTGCAAATTCGTTTGCAACGAATTTGGCGGGGGTCAGACCATTCGGATCACGTCTTTGCCAACGGCCAGAACATATCCCCGCCGGGCAATGGTCTTGACCAAAAGCTCGCTCACCAATTGATTGCCCAAGGCGTCGCGCAGGCGTTTGACGCGGGTTGCCCCTGCCGCCTCTTCGCAATCGGATTCGTTGCGGCCCGAAATCACGGATTCGATCTGCGCACCGGTCAAGACTTCATCATCCATCCGCGCCTCGGCCAGCACGGCCAACGTTTCCAGCGCCGCTTCGGTCAGCTGGAATTCCATATCGTTGATATAGACCGCGCGGCCCTCGCGGCTGATCATCAGGCTGGCCACCTGAATACCCGACCGTTGGATGGCAGAAATCCGGCGGTTCAGGGCGATGATCATCACCAGAAACACCAAAGCAGCCACCAAGAGCGCCGTGGAAAAGACCAAGAGCACAAAGATCACGACACGGTAGCTTTGCAGCACCTCGGAAAAGGAGGTTCCGCTTTGCGCCAGAATTTCCAGCAGCTTGATTTCCGCGCCCGTCGTCAGATTGTTGTTTTCCACAAACAACCGCTCGACCCGCGCGTTGAATTCATTCGCATCCGGCAAGTTCAGGAACAGAAACAGGGCCGCGCCAAACAGGATCGCGACGATGGCCGCGATCCCAAAGGCGACCACACGGTTGCCTGCCTTCAAGCTCTCAGAAACGGAGGAAGTAGTCTCCTGCACTCGCTTGCCTTTCCGCCAGCCCCTCGGGGCCAAAAGTGGACATGATGTTCAAAAGCGTCCAACCGGCGCTTGCAAGCCGCGGGGCCAATTCCGCGGCTGCCGCACCGGGGGAGCAGTTGCCATCGCTTACCTGCGCCACTCCGTAATGAAGACGCAAGGGGTCATCCTGTTTGGCCTTGTAGTCTGCGTAGCATTCTGCCGATGCGGCGGCAGTCACTAAGGGAACAACCGCAAGGGCAAGCGCCACGGCAACAAGGGCTTTCTTGAGAAAAGGCATGCTCGGCCTCAACACATGTTTTCCGGCTCGGACCATCCGCGCCTTTCGCCGAACTTGCGCTGAAACGCCCCGTTATTCAATAACACCGGGGGGAAACTGCCCTTGTTATCGCCTATCAGCGCGCCGTTTCGGGGCCGTTATCGCTTAACCCCCTGCCGATATTGCCTGTCTGTCAGCAGGGCGGCCAAGGTTCGGTCATGTCGTCTGGCCCTGCGCCACATTCCCCGAATCCCAATCAAGCGATAACAGGAGACACCCATGCTTCACTCTGCAACACTCGCTGAAACCGAACACAGCGTGACCCGTTTGACCCATGCCACGTCGCCTGCCTTGCCGTCTTTCGGTCTGCGGCGTTGGATCACCGCCGCCGTGGCGTCTGTGTCGCTGATTGCCGCCACAGCAGCGCCGGTGCAGGCGGATCGGGCCTCGGATGATCTGGCAAAAGCGCTGGTCGCGGCGCTGGCCGTGGGCGCGTTGGTCCATTCGCTCAAGAAAGACCGGGCCGAGGCCGCGCCCCCAGCCCCGACGCCTGTGCACCGCCGCCGCCATGTGGAACCGGTGGTTCCGTCCTCTTGCGCCTTTGAGATCAATGGCCGTCACCGCAGCGTTACCGTCTTCCCCGAACGCTGCCTACGCCGCGAAGGGTTCTCCTATCGCCTGCCGCGCGACTGCGCTTTTTCGGCCCGTGTGTTTGGCCGCCCGGATCGGGTTTATTCCGAACAATGTCTGGCCGATGCCGGTTTCCGCATCGAAGGCCGGGGCCAAGACTGGGGCCGCGATTGGGGCCATGATCGCGACCGTTGGGGCCACGGTTTTCCACGTCACGACCGTTGATATCGAACCAGAGCCGCGCCTTGGCCCGATCCTTGTCTCGTATTCGGGCAAGCGGCTCTGACTGGGCGGGGACCCGAGCAGCCCCGCCCTTTTTTCCGTCCCCTCCACCCGACCCCACCCGGCGCGCGGCCCCTGTTCTCCGATTTTTTCCTGTCCGGGGCGCGTGCAAAGCAGTAGGCAGGGCGCATGGAAAAGCACATCGCGAATTTCGAGGCCGAGGTGTCGGCCATGGCGCAGGGCGCGCGTTTTGTTGTGGGTGTCGATGAGGTAGGGCGTGGCCCCCTGTGCGGCCCGGTCACTGCTGCCGCCGTTCGGTTGGACCCCGACAATATTCCCGCAGGGCTCGCCGATTCGAAAGCGCTAAGCGAAAAGCGCCGCCTTGTGCTCTTTGATCAGATCATGGCCAGCGCCCAAGTTTCGATCGCCCATGCCACGGTCGAAGAGATCGACCAGTTGAACATCCTGAACGCAAGTCTTTTGGCCATGCAGCGGGCTATCGACGGCCTGCCCCATGCCGATTTCGCGCTGATCGACGGCAACAAGATCCCCAAGTCCCTGACCCTCTCGGCGCAGGCCATCATCAAAGGCGACGCAAAGAGCCTGTCGATTGCCGCAGCGTCAATTTGCGCAAAAGTCACACGTGACGCGATCATGGTGGATTTGGCGCAACAGTATCCCGGCTACGGCTGGGAAGTGAACGCTGGCTACCCCACAAAACAGCATTTGACGGCTCTTCTAAATCTTGGGGTCACCCCAGTTCATAGACGTTCGTTCAAACCGGTCCACAATATCTTGTATCAAGTGAATTTCGTAAACCCTTGATTCAAAAAGAATTTGACGACCGGGCCAGTCTGAATCATCTTTGTCGCAAATACCGGCGCACCAAATGACGCCGAAAAACGAGGCAGAGAATGACCAAGACGACCAAGCAGACGGGGGCTTCGCTCCCGCTGAACGAGATACTTGCAGGTGACTGCATCGACATCATGAACAGCCTTCCCGAAGGCTCGGTTGACCTGATCTTCGCTGACCCTCCGTACAACCTCCAACTCAAAGGTGAGTTGCGTCGTCCCGACAATTCAAAGGTCGATGCCGTTGATGACCACTGGGACCAGTTTTCCAGTTTTGGGGCCTATGACGATTTCACCCGCGCTTGGTTGCGGGCGGCGCAGCGGCTGCTGAAACCGAATGGCGCGATCTGGGTTATCGGGTCGTATCACAACATCTTTCGGGTCGGCTCGGCGATGCAGGACGCCGGGTTCTGGGTGCTGAACGATGTCGTTTGGCGCAAGTCGAACCCGATGCCCAATTTCAAGGGCAAACGGCTGACCAATGCCCATGAAACGCTGATCTGGGCGTCAAAGAATGAAAACGCCAAGTACACCTTTAACTATGAGGCGCTGAAGGCGCTGAACGAAGGGGTGCAGATGCGGTCGGATTGGGTTCTGCCGATCTGCAACGGTCACGAACGCCTGAAAGACGAAAACGGCGACAAGGCCCATCCGACGCAAAAGCCGGAAAGCCTTTTGCACCGCGTGCTGGTGGCCACCACGAATCCGGGCGATGTCGTCTTGGACCCGTTCTTTGGCACCGGAACAACGGGCGCTGTGGCAAAGATGCTGGGCCGCGATTTCATCGGGATCGAGCGCGAGGAAGCCTATCGCAAGGCCGCGCTGGAACGTCTGTCCCGCGTTCGCAAATTTGATGCTTCGGGTCTGGAAGTGACAGGATCGCGCCGGGCAGAACCCCGTGTGCCCTTTGGCCAAGTGGTCGAGCGGGGCATGTTGCGCCCGGGCGAAGAGCTTTACTCGGTCGGCAGCCGGTTCAAGGCCAAGGTCCGCGCTGATGGCACGCTGGTTGGCAACGATGTCAAAGGGTCGATCCATCAGGTCGGCGCCGCCTATGAAAAGGCGCCGTCCTGCAACGGATGGACCTATTGGCACTTTAAACGCGACGGAAAGATGATTCCGATCGACATCCTGCGCCAGCAGATCCGCGCCGAACTTTACGGCGACCAAGGTCAATCCCACTAAATCCGTATCCAATTCTTGAATTCGGTTACGCCTGCGTCGCGGTCCGCCTGCGGCGCAACTTGCCCCGCCATGGTCGCATGGCGGGGTCTTTTTGCGTTTAGCGCCGTTTTTTGCGCGGCCCTCCGGGCACCCGCGACAAAAATTCGGGCGGGCGTTTTGCCACCCAGTTCAGAAAGGAGGTCAGGCGGTCGCTGGCGCGCAACGCCTCAACCGTGTGGAACGACCGCGCCAATTCGCTTTCGGTAAAGCGGGCGTGAATCTCCTTGTGACAAATATGGTGCAACAGCACGACCGGGCCCGATGTCCCGCCTTTCAGCCGGGGGATCAGATGATGCAGGCTTTGCGGCACATCCGGTGGGATCGGGCGCAGGCAAAGAGGGCACAGGGGATCGGGATCACTTGTCATGCTTTGGGTTCCACGCCAAAGAATGGGGTGGGGCAGGCGAAAGGCAAGGGTCGATCCGCATGGAAAACCAACCAGAGATTTTGGTCAACGCGCTTCAGGCGCTCGAACAAATCTACCTGATCGGACTTGGCTGGCTGTCCAGCCCGGCCGCATGGACGCAATTCGCCCTGTTGGCCGCCGCATTTCTGGCCGCGCGCATTTTTGCCAAACGGCTGGACGCGGTGCTGCGCCGTTTGCTGACGCCCCCTGCGGCAAAGGAAGGGTTGCTGGTCACCGCGCGTCGTTTTGCCCTGCGGTTTCTGCCGCTTTTGATGCCGTTGATCGCCTACACGCTGACCGCCATCGGCGAAGGCGTCACCCGCAGCATGTTTGATTCCGGCGACGTGATCGCCTTTGGCAAACGGGTGTTTATCTTTATCGCCGCGCGCATTCTGGTGCAGGAGGTTCTGAAAGACGGCTTTCTGGGACTGCTGGGCCGATATGTCATCATTCCGGTGGCCGCCCTTTATGCCATTGGAATGCTGGACCTGATCCTGTCAAAGCTGGAGGAGACCCGGGTCGTTCTGGGCAACATCCAGTTTTCGCTGTTGACCCTGATCCGGGGGGTGATCGCCGGGGCCATCCTGTTCTGGCTGGGAAGTTGGTCAAACAAACAATCCGCCAACTATATCAAATCGCAAAAGGAACTGCGGCCCGCCACGCGGGAACTGGCGGTCAAAGCTGCCGAAGTGCTGATCTTTGGCGCGTCCTTCCTGTTGTTGATGAGCATCATGGGCATTGACCTGACCGCCATCGCCGTTTTGGGCGGGGCCTTGGGTGTGGGCATTGGGCTGGGCCTGCAACAAATCGCCGCCAATTTCATCAGTGGCATCATTCTTTTGGTCGAGGGCCAAACCACCATCGGCGATTTCGTGGAACTGGACGGAGGAGAGCGCGGCACCATCGTCAAGATGACGGCGCGGGCCTGCATTCTGGAAACCTTTGACGGCAAATGGATCGTTGTGCCGAACGAACATTTCATCACCAGCCGCGTCACCAACTATTCCGATCAGGGCAGCGCCAACCGGTACGAGGCCGCGTTCTCTGTCAGCTATGACACCGACATCAACCGAATACCGGAGGTGATTGAAAAAGCCGTCGCGGCCTTGCCCTTTGTGCTGAGCAAACCCGATGGGCCGGATTGCGAACTGACGGGTTTCGGCGAATCTTCGGTGGACTTTGTGGTGGAATATTGGGTGAGCGGCATCGATGACGGCAAGAACAAGTACAAGTCGCCCGTCTTGTTCGCGATCTGGAATGCGCTCAAGGCCGAGGGGATCGAAATGCCCTATCCGCAGCGGGTGGTGCATATGAAGACCCTGCCCGCGCAATGATCGACGCGCTGATCATCGGTGGCGGACCGGCTGGCCTGATGGCGGCAGAAACGATCGCCAAAGCGGGCCAACGTGTGGTGGTGGCCGAAAGCAAGCCGACACTGGCCCGCAAATTCCTGATGGCGGGCAAGTCTGGCCTGAATGTCACCAAGGACGAACCGCTCGCGACGTTTCTGACGCGCTATGATGCGGATTGGTTGGCCCCGATGGTCGCCGATTTCGGGCCGCAAGAGGTGGTCGCATGGTGTCAATCCTTGGGGCAAGCGATGTTTACCGGCAGTTCGGGCCGGGTTTTTCCCGAGATGATGAAGGGCTCGCCCCTGCTCCGCGCGTGGATTGCGCGGCTGGAGTCTTTGGGGGTGAGCTTTCTGACCCGGTGGCGATGGACGGGTTTCGACGGCGATCTGCTGGTGTTCGATACGCCCACCGGTCGGCAAACGCTTTCCGCCCGTGTGACCGTGCTGGCCCTTGGTGGGGCAAGTTGGCCAAGACTTGGGTCCGATGCCGCATGGGTGCCGCTTTTGGCTGAAAGGGGCGTTCACATCGCCCCCTTCAAACCGGCCAACATGGGCTTTTTTGTTGATTGGTCGCCCTTCATGGCCCCCTATTTCGGGCAGGCGGTCAAAGGCGCGGCACTTTCCGCAGGCAATCAGATCGAACGCGGGGAATTCGTGATCTCGAACCGCGGGGTCGAAGGGGGCGGCATCTATGCGCTCAGCAAGGCGCTGCGCGAGGGTCAAACGCTGCGGCTGAATTTTCTTCCTGACCTGACCGATGGAAACCTGACCACCCGCCTTGAGCGATTGAAACCAAAGGACAGTCTGGCCAACCGCTTGCGCAAGCTTGGTCTTTCACCGGCGGCCGTTGCCTTGGTCCTTGAGTTTGGTCGCGCTTTGCCAATCGCGCAGGCCGTTCGGGATCTGCCGGTTCCGCTTGGCCCGCCCCGCCCGCTTGACGAAGCGATTTCGAGTGCTGGCGGCATTTGCCAATCGTCCTTGACCGATGGGCTGGAATTAAAGGCGATTCCCGGCGTCTTTGCCTGTGGGGAGATGCTGGATTGGGAGGCCCCGACCGGCGGCTATTTGCTGACCGCAAGTTGGGCGACTGGACTTTGGGCCGGGCGTCATGCAGTTTCGGCCTTGCAATCAAAAGGGTAGGATCTCAAGAATGGCTCGCCTTTTTGTCTCCTTCTTGGCGGTCTGGCTGATGTGGGGCAAGGCGGTCTGGGCCTGTGAAACCCCAAAAGACCTTCAGCGGCTCAAGATCGGATTGGTCGCCGAGATCAACAGCATTCGGGCCCAAAATGGCCTGAACCCCGTGGTAGCGGCCCTTTCGCTGCACGAGGCGGCACAGGGCCACGCCTGTGACATGCAGGCGAAACGCTATTTCGACCATCAGGCCCCCGAAGGACCAGGGCTGGGAGATCGGGTCAAAAAGACCGGCTATCGCTTTGGATTGGTGGTTGAAAACATCGCCCTGACGCCGCGGTCTCAGGTTGGGGCAGCGACTGAAATCTGGATGAGTTCGCCCCCGCATCGCAAGAACATCCTGAATCCACAGATCACGGAAATCGGCTTTGGAATCGCAACCCGCGGCAACCGCACCCTGTGGGTGATGGACGCGGCCGACCCCCAAAACTAGATTTTTCCGCATTCTTCGAACGTTTCGCGCCCATGGAGCGCAAGATCGTCGGCTTGTCGGGGGAATTTGACCTTGTTACCCTTGAATCACAGGGCGCATGGGTGCATCCCGCGCGGATCAAGCATGGTTGGAGACTGACCGATGAAAACCCCGCGGGTCATGCGCACGGGTATGCTGCGACGCTCGCACGCGTTGATGGTTTCGCCGCGACTGTGGAAATCACGCTTTGTGTTCTGGTTTGGCGCGCTTGCGACGGGCCTGATTTCGGTTCTGTTTGCGGTCATGGCCGACGAAGCACAGGTTGTCTTTCATCACGTGATCGGTGGCGATGGATGGCACCGTTTTCTGCCCTTGGTCATCACGCCGCTTGGCATGATCTTTTGCGCTTGGGCTGCGTTCAAGTTCTTTCCCGGTTCGCAGGGGTCGGGCATTCCGCAGGCCATGGCCGCCCGGCATTTTCGCGATGACGAAGACCGGAAATCGCTGCTGTCGCTCCGACTTGTCATTGGAAAGATCGTGCTGACCGTTGTCGGCTTGGGCTTTGGCGCCTCGATCGGGCGCGAGGGGCCGACGGTGCAAATTGGCGCGTCCCTGATGCTGCTTTCGGCGCGGATTGGTGGAATGGCCCATGCGCGCGGCCTGATCCTTGCCGGATCGGCCGCTGGCATTGCGGCGGCGTTCAACACCCCCTTGGCCGGCATCGTTTTCGCCATCGAAGAAATGAGCCGGATTCACACGCCCCGCACCAATGGGGTGATCCTTTCTGCCGTGGTGATCGCGGGAGTTGCCTCGATCTGGTTGCTGGGCCCCTATACCTATTTCGGCGTCAGTGACTCGGTCGCGGCCTTTCCCAAAGACTGGGGCATCGCGGTCGCCTGCGGTCTTTTGGGCGGGGTTTTGGGCGCATTTTTCAGCCGCGCCACCCTGCAACTTACGCGCCGCATTCGCCGCATGTGGACCAACAACCGCTTGCGCCGGGTTCTGGTCGTGGCGGGGTTGGCCGGATTGGTCGTCGCCATCGCCGGCGTCATCACCGACGGGATGACCTTTGGAACCAGCTATGAACAAGCGCGGGGTGCCGTTGAGGGGCAGGCTCTGCCTTGGTATTTCTTCCCGCTCAAGCTGCTGGCGACCCTTGCCTCCAGCATTTCGGGGATTCCGGGTGGGCTGTTTGCGCCTTCGCTGGCTGTTGGGGCCGGGATGGGCAGTTTTCTGGGGGAATACTTGGCCGACGATATCGGCCTTGCGGCCGTTTTGGGAATGGCCGGCTATTTTGCCGGCGTCGTACAGGCCCCCATGACCGCCTTTGTCATCGTGTTCGAGATGACGGGCAACCATGCAAACGTGATGCCGATCATGTTTTCCGCCATGTTGGGCTATGGCGTTTCGCGCCTGATCGCGCCGGAATCTTTGTATGGCGAATTGGCCCGCCTGTGGATCGCCGATATTCTGCGCCTGTCACGCGCAAACGGCCCGCACAACACGCCGCATTCCAACAGCTAGCGGCGCATCATCGCCAGCCGGATCAAGGCGCGCTCCATAACGGCCATGGCGGGGGCGCGGCTGGCAGAGCGCAAGGTCAGATCGGTATCCAGCAGAATGGTCATTGCCCCCTCCAGCCCACGCGGCGTCCAGCCTTGGGCCTGCCGTTGCATCTGATCGCGGCGCGGGCCAAAAACCCGGGCCTTTTGCAGCCCTGCCGCAAGCCCGCCAGCATCGGAAACGGCGGTATGCAACGCGCGGAAATGGCGCAGGGCCTGAATGCAGATGGTGACCGGCAGCATTCCCTGCCCCTCTAGCCGCCGCATCAGCAGGGCAACATCCTTGCTCCGCCGCTCGGCCACGGCATGCAGCAATTCGTCAAGTTCGGTTTCAATCGTTGCCGGGGCCATCGCCGCCACCTCGGCCGAGGTCAGCGGCGTGGGATCGCCAATCTTGAACAGCGCGATCTTTTCGACGGTCTGGCGAAAATCGCCCGGGTCCAACGCGCGGGCCAAAAGATGCAAGTCGTTCATCGCATCCGGGTTCATGGCCGCCAAACCGGCCTTCCTTAGCGTGTCTTCGATTTCCTCACGGCTGGGCGGATCGTCATACAAAATGGCCGAAAAGACGTTGGGGGCCTTGTCAAACAGGGTCTTGAGCGCGGATTTGCCCGTCAATGCGCCCGCCGTCACCACGATTTGGGCATCGCCCGGTTTCCACTCGGTCAAACATTGCGCAAACAACGGGGCCATCGCGTCGGTCGCATCCTCGACAAACGCCACCCGTGGGCCCGGGAAAAACCCCACCGCCTTGATCGCATCCAACAACAGCGCCTTGTCCTTGCGCAGGTCGGCGGCGGGAATACGGGTCAGCCGCATCTCGCTTTCCCCCTGCGGGCCGATCAGGGCAAGGATCACCTCTTGCCGACGCAGGGCCACCCGCATCGCATCGGCCCCCGCGATCAACAGACCTGCCTTGCTGGGGTCAGGCTTGGCGAAATATCGGCTTGCTTCGATCCCTTTCAGGATCATGCCCAAGTCCCCGACGAGGCCAGCAGCCGTGTCACGATCTGATCGGCCAGAATGCGCATCAGGCGAAAGGCGGCGTCTTCTTCGGCGGCCAGACCCGCAATCGTGCTGCCCGAGGCGGAATAGCTGGTAAAGTTCTCAACCTTGCCCCCCGTCAGGCGCGCGCCCGTGTCGCGACTGATCAGCGACCATTCCACCGAGCCCGTCAAATGAAAGCGGGTGATGGAGTTTTCCGGCGTAATCCCAACGCCGATCGGGTCCAGCTTGATGGCATAGGTCAGATCAAAGCGGGGGGCTTCGGGCCGACCCAACCGCTCTTCCAGCCGTTCAACCAGATCGAACCCGTTCTTATCGACCGGGTCGGCGGCACGGATGGCCCCCTGCAACCCGGCAGCCGGGCCGCCGGGCGCATAGACAGGGGAAAAGCCGCAGGCACCAAGCGCCAACGGCATCAGCAGAAACGTTCTGCGGTTATACGACGACATTGATGATGCGCCCCGGAACAACGATGATCTTCTTGACCGGCTGGCCGGCCAGGAACTTGATCACAGCTTCGTCCGCCAGAGCGATCTTTTCAACCTCGGATGCAGGCATATCCTTGGGCACGCTGATTTCCGCCCGGCGTTTGCCATTGATCTGGATCGGCAAGGTCACCGTATCGTCAACCAGCAGCGCCGGATCGGCTTTGGGCCAAGGGGCCTTGCAGCACAGACCGGTGCCGCCCTGATAGCTCCAGATCGACTCCGCGATATGCGGGGTCATTGGCTGCATGAGCTGGGCCAAGGTCCGCAGCGCCTCTTTCATCACCGGGGTCGAGGCATTGGCCTTGGCCAAGGTGTTGGTGAATCCGTAAAGCACGGCGATGGCCTTGTTAAAGGCAAATCCCTCAATCGCTTGGGTGATTTCGTGCACGGCGCGGGCGGTCGCCTTGCGCAGGTCCTCATCCCCTTCGCCCACGTGGTCGGCGGCCATTTCACCCACACGCGAGCACAGGGTCCAGACCCGGTTCAGGTGCTTGAACGTGGCTTCGGCCCCGGCGGCCGTCCATTCCACATCCCGTTCGGGCGGGCTGTCCGACATCACGAACCAGCGCGCCGTATCGGCTCCGAATTCGGCGATGATGTTCATCGGATCGACGACGTTCTTTTTCGACTTCGACATCTTGGCCGAAGGGATCACCTCAACCGCCGTGCCGTCCTTCAGGGTCGCCCCCGCCTCGCTGCGGATGATGTCTTCGGGCAGGTGATAGACCGGGCGGCCATTGGCGTCGGTGGTCTTGTAGATCTCGTGCGTCACCATGCCTTGGGTGAACAGCGCATTGAACGGCTCGCGGCTTTTTTCGGGCAGGTGGCCGGTGGCCTGCATCGCCCGGGCAAAGAACCGGGAATACAGCAGGTGCAAGATCGCATGTTCGATCCCGCCGATATATTGATCGACGTTCATCCAGTAATCGGCGTCGGCCATGCTTGTCGGCTGGGTCGCACGCGGCGCGGTAAAGCGGGCGTAATACCACGAGGAATCGACAAAGGTGTCCATCGTATCGGTTTCCCGACGCGCCGGCGCACCGCAAGACGGGCAAGTGCAATCGCGCCACGTGGGATGACGGTCAAGCGGGTTGCCGGGGATGTCAAAGGTCACATCATCGGGCAGGCGAACCGGCAGATTTTCCTTTTTCTCGGGCACCACGCCACAGGTCGCGCAATGCACCACCGGGATCGGGCAACCCCAATAGCGTTGCCGCGAAATGCCCCAATCGCGCAGACGGAATTTGGTGACGCCTTGGCCATAGCCATTCGCTTCGGCATGGGCGATGGCGGCGGCGATACCGTCGTCGCCGGTCTGCACGGCCTCCCCCGCAAAACCGCGGACATAGGCCACCTTTTCCGACTTCATCGGCACATAGGCCTCGGTCAGCACGGCGTCTGACCCATCGGCCGAAAACACC
>JALQUQ010000470.1 GCA_023263735.1 Paracoccaceae bacterium
GGCCCGCACGCCCAGCACAGCGCCGGCGGCGTCAAACCCCGACAGCCCCGGCAGTTGCGCCGCGATCCGGCCCAGTCCGGCGATCTCGACACTCTCCGCCGTCACAGCGGCAACCGGCAGCATCGACATGGCGGGCGAGCCGACAAATTCCGCGACAAACCGCGTTTTCGGGCGGTGGTAGATGTCCATCGGCGTGCCGATCTGTTCGATCTTGCGCCCGTTCATGATCACGATCCGGTCGGCCAGCGTCATCGCCTCGACCTGATCATGGGTCACGTAAACCATGGTGGCATCCAGTTGGCGTTGCAGCGCCGACAGTTCCACCCGCATTTCGCCCCGCAGCGCCGCATCCAGATTGGACAGCGGTTCGTCAAACAAAAAGACCTTGGGGTTGCGCACGATCGACCGCCCGATTGCCACCCGCTGCCGCTGCCCCCCCGACAACTGCCCCGGTTTCAACATCAGCTTTTCGGTCAGTTGCAAAATCTCGGCCGCCTTGGCGACCTTTTGCTTGACCTCGGCCTCGGGCAGACGGGCCACCCGCAGCGGAAAGGCGATGTTTTCAAAAACCGACAGATGCGGATAGAGCGCGTAAGATTGGAAAACCATCGAAATGCCCCGATCCACCGGCGCCGCCGCCGACACATCCACCCCGTCGATCAGGATACTGCCCGACGTGGCAGCCTCCAGCCCCGCGATGATGCGCAACAGCGTCGATTTTCCACAGCCCGACGGGCCGACAAAAACAACGAATTCCTTGTCCCGGATCGCAAGATCGATCCCGGTCAGCACCTTGGCCGCGCCAAAGGATTTCGTCACATGGTTCAGATCAAGCGTGGCCATTGGCAGATCCTGTGTCATCGGTCCAAAGAAAGAGGGGGGCGCAGCATCCCGCGCCCCCGGGGTGCATCAGCGCACAGCGGCCAGTTCCGTGCCCGCTTCGGTGACCAGTTCGTCCACCGAACCGTCGCCCAGCATGATGCCTTGGATCATGTTGGTGAACACGGCTTGCAGCGCCTTGAAGTCTTCGACCATCGGCTCCGGCCCACCGGTCGAGATTCCGGCCACAAAGATCGGCCAGTTGCCCTTAGTGTAATAGGGGTCGGCGATGCCAGCCTTTTCGTATTGCAGGATCGGCGTCAGACCCCACGAGCTGTCCAGATCATACTGCGCCTCGCCCGAGGTCAGCGCCTTGGCCAGTTTGGTTGCCAGTTCCTCATTGCCCGTGCCCTTGAACACAGCCAGCGAGTCGGTGATCAGGATGGTGCCATTGGTGCCCGAAGGACCATGCGGAACAGGGGCCACGATCTGGGTCGGCACCTTTTCCTTGTGCTGCCCCTCACCCCACGGGCCCGAGACATACATCGCGATCTGACCGTCGTTGAACAGATCCTTCATCTGGTCCCGTTCCCACTCGGTCGGGCCCGACTGCATATAGGGCAGCAGATCGGCGTAAAGTTGCAGCGTCTCGCGGGTTTCCTTGCTGTCCAGCGCCGGGCTGCCATCGTCGTTAAAGACCTTGCCGCCGTTGGAATACAGGAAGTCGAGGAACATGTGCATCGTGTTGTCAAAGTCTTTGCCCGCGATGCCGATGCCGGCGGCGTCAGTATTGTCGGTCACCGTCTTGGCCAGGGCGACCAGCTCTTCCCAGGTTGCGGGGGCCTTGCACTCGGCCCCGGCGGCCTGAACCACGGCGCAGTTGATGTACAAAGCCTTGGTCGAAAACGCGTGCGGAATGCCCCAATACTGGCCGCCATTCGTCACCGTTTTCAAAACGCCCGGCTGGAACATCGCTTCTTCTTCGGCGGTAAAGGTCACCGGCATGATCAGATCGTTCTTGGCCAACTGGCGCAGGGTCCGCGACCCCATATAGGCCACGTCAACCGGGTCGCCCGCAGCCGCCAATTGCATCGATTTGTCCTGACAGGTGCCCCATTCCACGGCCTCCATCTTGACGGTCACGCCCGGATTGTCGGCCTGAAACTGATCAATGACCTTTTGGTCGGCAGGCCGCACTTCGCCGCCGCACATGATAAAGCTCAACTCTTGCGCTTGGGCCGACAGAGCCGTTCCGCCCAGAATGGCCGCGGCAACCGTCAAAGTCTTGTAGTTCAACATCAGTCGTCTCCCTTGTTGGTCATCTTTGGTTTCGTTGGAGGTGGTCACTCTTTCA
>JALQUQ010000471.1 GCA_023263735.1 Paracoccaceae bacterium
GATGAAATCTTCGATGTTCGCGGCAACGACATCGACGTTCAGCTCACCAAAGGCAACCTTGGTGGCGATCACGTCATTCGCGCGCTTCATCTCGATATGGGCGGCAAGTTCGAGCAAGGCTTCGGACATCAGGTTTCCTCAGCGAGTCAGGGAGCCGGTACGGCGGATTTTGCGTTGCAGCTGAAGGATGCCGTAAAGCAACGCCTCTGCCGTGGGCGGGCAGCCCGGCACATAGACGTCAACCGGAACGATCCGGTCACATCCACGCACCACGGAATAGCTGTAGTGATAATAACCGCCACCATTGGCGCAGGACCCCATCGAGATCACATAGCGCGGCTCGGGCATCTGGTCATAGACCTTGCGCAGAGCGGGGGCCATCTTGTTGGTCAGCGTGCCCGCGACGATCATCAGGTCAGACTGACGGGGCGAGGCGCGCGGCGCGGTGCCAAAGCGTTCCAGATCATAACGCGGCATCGAGGTGTGCATCATCTCAACCGCGCAGCAGGCCAGACCAAAGGTCATCCAGTGCAGCGACCCGGTCCGGGCCCAGTTGATGATATCTTCGGTCGAGGTCAGCAAGAACCCCTTGTCCTGAAGCTCGCGGTTCAGGGCCTGCGTGGCGACCTCACGGTCACCGCCCGCAGTGTTGGCACCTGTCATCACTCCCATTCCAGGGCCCCTTTCTTCCATTCATAGGCAAAGCCCACCGTCAGCACGCCCAAGAACACGATCATCGACCAGAACGCGGCCATCGAGATATCGCCAAAGGCCACGGCCCAAGGGAACAGGAAAGCGACTTCAAGGTCAAAGATGATGAACAGGATCGAGACGAGGTAGAAACGCACGTCAAACTTCATGCGCGCATCGTCAAAGGCATTGAACCCGCATTCATAGGCCGAAACTTTTTCAGGATCGGGATTGCGAACGGCAAGAACCGCAGCGGCAATGATCAAAACAAGACCAAGCCCGGTCGCAATCACAAGAAGAACGAGGATGGGAAGATACTCTCGGAGAAGTTCGTCCACGAGATACTCCTTCAGCTGGCGTCAGGCGAGCAGCGAACCGGACGGCCGCTAGCACTCTTGCGCACCCGTTTACTCCCGACCTCGCGGTTGGTCAACGCAAGTTACCCCGGATTTCGCGGGTCAGATCAAAGGAATTCGCAATTTGTATGCGAACGGATTCCAAAGTTGGCACAGGCACGGCGCGAAGTGATGCTGCGCTGCGGCCAACGCCCCTGCGTGAGTCGGCCAAGGCCCCGAGCTCTGCCAGACGCAACCGGCCCAAGCCATCAATCCGCCGTTGGAATTGCTGCGGATTCGATCTCGGCCATCTGCCCATGGCGCAACACCTCGGCGCGGATGATGCGGGCGATCAGCGCCACATCTTCGGTCGAAAAGGTCAGCGGCAGCCGCATGTCGATCAATCCCGACAAAACGCGGTCGGTCTGCGGCAGGGATTGCGGTTGCGCATAGCGCCAATGGTCATAGCGGCTGGTAAAGGCCGCGGGCATATCGGCGCCGAACCATTTCAGCTCGACCCCCCGCGCCGCACAGGCCGCCAACAGCGCCGTGATCCGCCCGGCTTCCCACTCTGGCAGCAGAAATTGAAAGCTGGAGGCGACATGCCGCTCTTCGCTGGGGCGATGGGTCAGGCGCAATCCGGGGGTATGGGCAAGGCCGTCTTGCATCACATCGTGCAGCCGGGTCCAACGGTCGCGCCGTTCGGGCAAAAGCGCGATCTGCGGGCGCAAGATCGCGGCCCGCAGATTGTCCATCCGGCCCGAAACATTGGGAATTTCCATCCGCAACGCCTCAAAGGCTTCGGGCTCAGGCGCGGCCAGATGGCGGGGATACAGCATGTAACTGCCCGACAGCAGCACACAGCGCGCCGCCAGATCGGGGTCGTCGGTCGTGATCAGCCCGCCCTCGCCCGAGTTCATATGCTTGTAGGTCTGGGTTGAAAAACAGGCGATGTCGCCAAACCGGCCCGAAGGCACCCCCGCCCAATCCGCCCCCATGGTATGGGCGCAATCCTCGATCACCTTCAGGCCATGTTGGTCGGCCAGAGCCATGATCGGGTCCATGTCGCAGGGCCAGCCGGCCAGATGGACGCAGATCACAGCCTTGGTGCGCGGCGTCAGCACCCTGGCAATGGTGGAG
>JALQUQ010000472.1 GCA_023263735.1 Paracoccaceae bacterium
AACAGACGGAAAAACACAAAGGCCCCCACCCATGCCGGATAGGGCAGATAGCCGTCTTTTCCCGGGCCAAAGTAAAAGGCCGCCGCCGGGAACAAAAGCGCAAGCCATTGGCCCGCCACCTCATCGATGACGATTTCCGACGGGTCCTCTCCGGGCCGGTCTTTCAACGCCTGCTCGCACGCCCAAAAGCCGACAAAGGTGGCCAGTGCCGTGGCCAAGGCCAGCAGCGGAAAGCCCCCGACCCGGTCGATATATACGCCCAAGACCAAGGCCGCCGCACTGCCCCAGGTGCCAGGGGCCGGACGCATCAGGCCCACAAAGAAAAAGGTGGTAAGGGCCCGGATCATGCGCGCACCAATGCCGCTGTGGCGAGGGCGGCAATACCCTCTTCGCGCCCGGTAAAGCCCAGTCGTTCGGTCGTCGTTGCCTTGACGCTGATCACATCCATGTCGATCCCCATGATTTCGGCCAAGGCCGCACGCATCGTGGCCTGATGCGGGCCAATCTTGGGGCGTTCGCACATCAAAGTCACGTCACAGTTGGCAATCCGGTATCCCCGCGCCGCCGCACGGCCCACCGCATGGCGCAAAAAGATGTGGCTGGCGGCCCCTTTCCACTGTGGATCGCTGGGCGGGAAATGCACCCCGATATCGCCCTCGGCCAAGGCGCCATAAATCGCATCGGTCAGGGCGTGCATGCCGACATCGGCATCGGAATGCCCCAAAAGCGCCTTGGTATGCGGAACCTTGACCCCGCAAAGCCACACATGATCGCCTTCGGTAAAGGCGTGAACGTCAAAGCCATTGCCCAGACGGATATCCATGGTGCGCCCCTTCAAGATCGCCTCGGCCCGCGCAAAATCGCCGGGATAGGTCAGTTTCAGATTGTCTTCGTCGCCCGCCACGATGGCGACAGTATGACCCGCATCGCGCGCCACCTCGACATCATCAGCGGCCGTGCCGCCATGCGCCCGGTGAGCGGCCAGAATTTCGGCAAAGCGGAACCCTTGCGGCGTTTGCGCCCGCCAAAGCCCGGTGCGGTCTTGGGTGCCCGTCACGGTGCTTTCCCCGCGCCATAAGGCATCGGAAACGGGAAGGGCGGGGGCCGCGCCGATATGCGTTTGCAACCCTGATTTGACGGCCGAAATCACCTTGGCCGAAACAAGCGGGCGGGCCGCATCATGGATCAACACGTGATCGCAGCCGAAAGGTTCCAGCCATTCCAGCGCATTGCGCACCGACTCTGCCCGTGTTGCCCCCCCATCGACCAGATCGACCCCAAACCGTGTCGCCAGATCGCGATCCTCGGGGTGGATCACCAGAACGATCCGGTCCACTTGGCCCTGAAAGGCGGCAAGCGTATGGTCCAGAACGGTTTTCCCCGCCAAAGGACGCCATTGCTTGGGAATTCCGGCCCCGGCCCGCAATCCACGACCGGCAGCGACGATGATAACGGCAGTGCGAATGCTCATGTGAGACCTCCGGCCCTCTGATTAGTCCAGCCCCGCGGCTTGCGCAACGTGGCGATAAATCCAGCTAACATGCCTATTTTTTAATCATTGCACGATTTTCAGCCGTTTAATGTTCGGTCCGGGTTTGATATCCGGGCGCAGATGGTTTCTTCAGTACTCAACGCACAAGGAATAGGCACGTGTCCTTCTATTTGGATGACGTCTTGATCAACCCCCCAGTCCTGCTTGCCCCTTTGGCAGGCATTACAGACTTGCCGTTTCGCCGCGTCGTTGCTTCCTTCGGTGCGGGCCTTGTCGTGTCCGAGATGATCGCCTCGCAAGATGTGGTGAATGCGCGTCCCTTGGCGCGGGCAAAGGCAGAATTGGGCTTTGGTGAGGCCGCAACCAGCGTGCAACTGGCGGGCCGCGATCCCTATTGGATGGCCGAATCGCTGATGGAACTCGCATCGATGAAAGGCGTCCACAGCACGTGGCTGCTGCCCGCGGGCGCCTCCATCTCACAACTGAGCGGTGAACCGGCGCAGGTCATCCGGTGGACACCGACTGGCACCGGAGCACAAGCGCGACCAGAAGCCGTCACCGCCTCACCCTTCCACGCCGCGTTGTTAGAACTCAAAAAAGGCTATGAGGCTGACTTCGAGGAACTCGCCGGGACGTTCGACGCCC
>JALQUQ010000473.1 GCA_023263735.1 Paracoccaceae bacterium
GGGCAGCGGCAAATCAGGCCGCGACAGGAACCGCGCCAGAATGTTGACCGCCCCGGTGCGGATCAATCCGGCCGAAACCACCAGAACAAGCGCAACCGTCATCACCGCCGGGTGCGCAAAGCCGCCAAAGGCCTGATCGGCGGGCACAAGGCCCAGAAAAACGCCCGCCACCAATCCGCCAAAGGCCACGATGTCATGCCGGATCTTGCCCTGCATCAGCAGCGCGACAATGGCGGCAAACAGGGCAAACAACATCATCTGATCGGTGGTCAAAATCTTGGCCCCCTTGGGCAAACCCTTGGCTCCCCCAAGTTCAGCAAAAGAAAGGGGCCGCCGCAACCCTGCGACGGCCCCTCTCATATAGTCAGCCGATCACTTGGCGCCAGAAACGGCCCGGCCCGTCAACACCTTGACCAGATGCGCGCGGTAGGCGGCCGTTCCGTGCAGATCGCTGATCATGTCACCCGCATCCACCGACAGCCCGGCAATGGCGTCGGCCGAGAAATTGGCCGACAGGGCCTCTTCGGCTTCGGTCCAGCGGAACACGCCGTCATTCGACGCACCGGTCACCGCAACCCGCACACCCGAGGCATATTTTGCCACGAACACACCCGTCAGGGCAAAGCGGCTGGCGGGCTGCTCGAACTTTACATAGGCCGCCTTTTCCGGGATCGGGAAAGCCACCTTGGTGATGATCTCCCCCTCTTCCAGCGCGGTTGAAAACAGTCCGGTGAAATAATCATCGGCTGCGATCGACCGTTTGTTGGTCACAATCGTTGCCCCCGACGCCAGCGCCCCCGAAGGATAGCAGGCGGCCGGATCGTTGTTGGCAAGACTGCCGCCCACGGTGCCCCGGCTGCGCACTGCCGGATCGCCGATCCCACCGGCCAGATCGGCCAAAGCGGGATAATGCGCCCGGGCCTCTGCCGCGACAACCGCATGCGGGGTGGCGGCCCCGATATGCAGGCTGCCATCGCCCTCACACACGCCCTTCATCTCGGCGATGCCGGTCAAGCTGACCAAGGTCGCCGGGGTGGCCAAGCGCTGCTTCATGGTGGGGATCAGGGTTTGCCCGCCCGACAGGGCCTGCGCATCCTCGGACCCAAGGGCCGCCACCGCTTCGGCGATGGTCGAGGGTTTCACGAAATCAAAGTTCTGCATGGCACCCTCCTCAGCGCTGCATGGCCGCCCAGACGCGCGACGGCGACGCGGGCATGTCGATATGGGTCACGTGGGAATAGCCACCGCGATGCAAGGCATCGAGAACCGCGTTGATCAGCGCGGGCGGCGAACCGATGGCCCCGGCCTCGCCACAGCCTTTCACGCCCAAGGGGTTGTGCGTGCAGGGGGTGACAGAGCTGTGGTCAACGGTAAAGAACGGCACATCGCTGGCGCGCGGCATGGCGTAATCCATGAAGGACCCGGTCAGAAGCTGGCCGTTTTCATCATAGACGCAGTTTTCCAGCAGCGCCTGACCGATCCCTTGGGCCAAGCCGCCATGGACCTGACCTTCGACGATCATCGGATTCACCACATTGCCAAAGTCATCGGCGGCGGTAAAGGCCAGCACGTCGACCTTGCCGGTGTCCGGGTCAACCTCCACCTCGCAGAGATAGGCGCCTGCGGGATAGGTAAAGTTTGACGGATCGTAGAAGGCGGTTTCCTCCAGCCCCGGTTCCAGACTTTCCAGCGGATAGTTGTGCGGAACATAGGCGGCCAGCGTGACGCCAACCCAGTCGATCGACTTGTCCGTCCCCGCGACCGAGAACTTGCCATCCTTCAGCTCGATATCACCCTCGGCCGCTTCCAACAGGTGCGAGGCGATCTTCTTGGCCTTGTTGATGATCTTGTTCGTGGCCTTGACCATGGCCGAACCGCCCACCGCCAGCGAACGCGAGCCATAGGTGCCCATGCCCATCGGGGTGTTCGAAGTGTCGCCGTGGCAGATTTCCACCTGACTTGCGTCAATGCCGATCATCTCGGCGATGACTTGGGCAAAGGTGGTTTCATGGCCCTGACCGTGGGAATGCGAGCCGGTGAAAACGGTGATCGACCCAGTCGCATTCACCCGCACGGTGGCGGATTCGTAAAGACCGGCGCGGGCACCCAACTGACCCACAAGGTTCGAC
>JALQUQ010000474.1 GCA_023263735.1 Paracoccaceae bacterium
TTCCAAAACGGGGGATAGGGTCGTTTGCATTGGGTTCTCCTGTGAATGCGTCCCCCGTTTTGGCATGGGGCAACTGACATATAGCTGTCAGCTACCTGACAATCCGCGCCCGGAATCGGTAAAGATACGGGCTAGGAACCCGGGCCAAGGGGCAGTATCTGTGGATCAAGGGGAAAGGCTGTGCTGTCGGTTTCCCATCGTCTCAAAGCATGAGGAGAGTCAGACATGCTGAACAACATCGGCCTTCCCGGCCTTCTCTTGATCGCCGTCGTCGTGCTTGTCCTTTTTGGCAAGGGCAAGGTTTCGGCCCTGATGGGCGAGGTGGGCAAGGGCATCACCGCCTTTAAGAAAGGCGTCAAGGATGGCACCGAAGAGATTGAAAAAGCTTCGGCAACTTCGGCGCGCGATGTGACGCCCGAGTCGGAAAAAGACAAAGCCTAAGTCGTCGGTCTGACAGGTGGTCCGGGCCTTTGTCCGGCCTTTTGCCCTTGGTCTGCAAGGGCCTATCAAGGAATGACCCATGTTTGATCTGGGGATGTCAGAGCTGTTGGTGATCGGCGTTGTGGCGTTGATCGTGATCGGGCCCAAGGATTTGCCGGGCCTGTTCCAAAGCCTTGGCCGCTTTACCGCCAAGATTCGCGCCATGGGGCGGGAATTCTCAAAGGCGATGGAGGCTGCCGCCAATGAAAGCGGCATGAAGGATGTCTCGAAAGACCTGCGCGACATCACTTCGGCCAAGTCGATGGGCCTCGACAAGGTGCGCGAGGCGGCAGAAAAGTTTGAAAAGTGGGACCCGATGAAATCGGCCAGCGCGCCCAAACCGGCGGCGTCAGCGCCCCCGGTCGAAGCGGTGGCAGAGGCCACCGCAACCGACAAGCCGATGGGCCCGATGACGGCCGCGCTGGCTGAAAAACAGGCCGCGCGCAAAGCGGCAGCGGCCGAGGCCGCCGAAAAGTTGCGGGCGACATCGGCCACGGCCACGACGCCCGAGACCAAGACGCCGGGGACGGATGGATGACCAAAGACAGCGAAATCGATGACAGCTCGGCCCCGTTGATCGAACATCTGGCCGAACTTCGCACCCGTCTGATCTGGGCGGCAGGGTCATTTATCGTTGCCATGATCCTGTGCTTTGTGGTGGCCGATCCGATCCTGCGCTTTCTCTTGCGCCCGATCGAAGAGGCGATGCGCGCCCTTGGCAACCCCAATCCGGTGATGCAGTACACCGCACCGCAGGAATATTTCTTTGTGCTGGTGCATATCTCGGTGGTGGCGGGGCTGGCCCTGTCGTTTCCGGTGATCGCCTATCAGATGTGGCGGTTCGTGGCCCCGGGCCTGTACCGCAGCGAAAAGGCGGCGTTTCTGCCGTTCCTGATCGCCTCGCCGGTGCTGTTCATTCTGGGGGCGGTGTTTTCGCATTACATCGTGACGCCCTTGGCGATGGCCTTCTTTCTGGGCTTTGCCGATACTTCGTCGTTGATGGCCACCATCATTCCCTATGTGACCGGAGAGGTGGCCACGCAAACCGCCGGGGCCGAGACGGCGGTGAAAGAGGGGATCGACATCGTCTTTCAGGGCAAGGTGAATGAAACGCTGGATATTTCGCTGAAACTGATCATTGCGTTTGGCCTGTGTTTCCAGCTTCCGGTTCTTTTGACGCTGATGGGCAAGGCGGGTCTGATTTCGGCCAAGGGCCTGCGCGGCACCCGGAAATATGCCATCGTCATGATCCTGCTGATCGCGGCGCTGGTGACCCCCCCGGATGTGATGAGCCAGATGATCCTGTTTGCGGCGGTTTATCCGCTGTACGAAGTGTCGATCTTTCTGATCGCCCGGATCGAGAAAAAGCGCGAGGCGGAATTGCGCGCCCAAGGTCTGTGGGAAGACGAAGAGGCCGAAGAGGCAGAGGACCCAGCGAAATGACGGCAGAAGCCCTGATCCGAATTGCCGAGGCGCTGGAACGTCTGGCCCCGGCGCCCTTGCCCCGCCCCGATCTGACCGAGGCCGAGGCCTATGATCTTCTGGTGGCCGAAAATCTCGCCCCCGCCCGCCTGACCCGCCCCGAATTAAAGGCCGCCCTTGTGGCCCAGATCAAAGACGGTCAGGTCGCAGGCATCCCGGTGGCC
>JALQUQ010000475.1 GCA_023263735.1 Paracoccaceae bacterium
AGTTCGGCATCGTCGTCCTGACGGAAATGGTCGAAATAAAGGACGCGATAAAATACCACGACAGCCCAGACTACCTAAAGCTCTGGGCAAAACAGGCGCGATCAGCCCGGCCAGATACGCGACTTTACCTTTACGAAACGTGGCACCGCCTTGATGATCCGCAAGGCTGGGACGATCGAATACAATCCGACCTTGGGGAGTATTGGGAGGGCGAATTGCTGCGCCGGGCCATGGCAGACAAGGACGTTGGAACCATTTACGTCATTCCCGGTGGGCAGGTTATGCTGGAAGCGGTAGAAGCAATAGAAGCGGGCAAGATCGACGGCCTGACCCGGCGTGAAGACCTGTTTGCATTGGATGCGCAGGGCCACACCGATCCGATCCATTTTAACCAGATTGGTGCATGGCTGATGGCGATGACGCATTACGCCGTCATCTATCAGAAATCGCCCGTCGGTCTGCCCTTGGCCCTGCCGGATTCCAATGGTCAGAGGATGGCCCCCCTCTCAGAACAGGCCGCCCGTGCATTGCAAACCATCGTCTGGCAGGTTGTCACGAACTACCCCCTGACGGGCGTTCCAAACGGTTGAGGCGCAAAGATGCTGGACCTGTCTTTCTTGGCCAAGATTGTGTTCGTGGGCCACAGCCTTGTCGGACTTGACTTGCCGCCGATGGTGGAAACAGGGTTGCGCCTGATGGGGCAGCCCGGTTCCGTCGCGGCGCAGGTGATCAACGGGGCACCCCTTCGGATAAGTCTGGCAGACGGCGCAACCGCCCAAGGTGTCGACGCCACAGCCGAATTGGCCAAAGGCGAGACCGAGGTTCTGATCTTGACCGAGGCCACGCCCTTTGCCGATCAGGTTCAGTGGAACGACACGGTCGGAAATATCGTCGCCTATGCCGATCTGGCCAAATTGGCTCGCCCCGACAGCCGGGTCTTTCTTTATGAAACCTGGCCCAGCCGAAGCGGGCTTTCGCCTGAGGCATGGCTGACCCAGATCGGTGCAGACTTGCCGCTTTGGGAACAAGTGGTCCGCGATGCGACAAGTCAGGGTCAGCATCCAGTGGCCTTGATCCCTGCCGCTCAGGCTTTTGCGCGACTGTCCAAGGAGATAAACCGGGGCGCATTGCCCGGGATCACTGACCTTGGGTCCTTTTTTTCAGATGACATCCACCTTTCCGAGCGGGGGAAGTATTTTGTTGCGCTGGTCCATCTGTCAGCGATTACCGGCGCCTCTCCCCAAGGCTTGCCCGCGAAACTCACCCGCAGTTGGGCAAGTCGGGATCAGATCCTGACCGATCAACAGGCCAATGTCTTGCAGGAAATCGCTTGGCACACGGTCAGAGACTATCAGCCAGCCCCCGTTCAGACAGCGCAGGCGCAGGCAGATTTGACCCCGCCACCCAATGGCGCAGGCGAGGAGATCCCGCAATTCAAGCCGCCCGTCATTGCAATGACAGGGATCACCAATCCGAACCTTGCCCTTGGTTTGAATGGTTTGGCAGATTGGTCGGTACAGGTGCCCTTTCTTGACTTGATGAAGATGGCGCGGGAATGGACAGGGCATCTGCCCGGCCAGTACGGCGGTTGGGATGCGGCAAGATTGGCAGAAGTGGGGGCTTTGGGCCCGAACGGCTGGCCCCGGCAGATTCCCCCGGAGTTGACCGGCATTTCCACCCTCATCATGACGGACCTGCCGCCCGACACTTACGGCGTCGCTGGCCGATATCAGGTGACTTGGGCAGGAGAGGGAACGCTGGAACTGGGAGGGCGCGCGCAAAACGTGGCGCTGGGGTCCGGCACGGCATCATTCGATTTCACCCCGGGTCCATCGGGCGTTGAAATCATGATCCGGGCCGTGAACCCGGCAAACCCGATCCGCGATCTCAAGGTCATCCGTGCGGATCGGCTGGAACTGTATCGGTCGGGGGCGATTTTCAATCCCGACTGGCTTGCCCGGATCAAGGGTGTTCGCACGATCCGGTTCATGGATTGGATGCTGACCAACAACAGCAAGGTGTCGTCGGTCGCAAATCGACCAATGGTTTCGGATTACACCTATACCCGGGCCGGTGCCCCGATGGAGGTCATGATCGCCCTTGCCAATGAG
>JALQUQ010000476.1 GCA_023263735.1 Paracoccaceae bacterium
CCAGTTACGAAATCCTGATCGCCGACAACGAATTGGTGACCGCGCCGGTCACACGCACCCGCACCAGCTCCCCAACCTTTGCGTCCGGATCGGTCACATGGACGGCATGAAGGTGATCGGATTTGCCCACCATCTGGCCCGGAAGGCGGCCCGGCTTTTCATAAAGAACACCGACCTCACGGCCAACCATCGCGTCTTGGGCTGCGCGCTGCTGGGCGGTAATCAGGCGTTGCAGCTCTTGCAGCCGCGCATCGGCGACCTGCGCCTCGATCTCGGGCTTTTCCGCCGCTGGCGTTCCGGGGCGGGCAGAGTATTTAAAGCTGAAGCTTTGTCCGTAACCGACCCGCCGCACCAGATCCATCGTGTCTTCGAATTCGGCATCGGTCTCGCCGGGGAAACCCACGATGAAATCGGACGACAGCAAAATATCGGGCCGTGCCGCACGGATGCGGTCGACCAGACGGAAATAATCGTCGCGGGTGTGCTTGCGGTTCATCGCCTTTAGAATGCGGTCGCTGCCCGACTGAACCGGCAGGTGCAGATAGGGCATCAACTGCGGCACGTCGCCATGGGCGGCAATCAGATCGTCGTCCATGTCGTTGGGGTGGCTGGTGGTATAGCGGATGCGGTCCAATCCATCCATCTCGGCCAAGGTGCGGATCAACCGGGCCAAGGTCCAATCGCCCGTCTCTGCGGCGCCGTGATAGGCATTCACGTTCTGGCCCAGCAGCGTGATTTCACGCACCCCGCGGCTGATCAGATCGCGGGCTTCGGACAGAATGCGCGCCACCGGGCGGCTGACTTCGGCCCCACGCGTATAGGGCACCACGCAAAAGGCGCAGAATTTGTCACAGCCTTCTTGCACGGTCAGAAACGCCGTCGGTCCCCGCATTGCCTTGCGCTGCGGCAGATGGTCGAATTTATCCTCTTCGGGAAAATCGGTATCGACCTGCGGGCCCTTGTTGCGCGCCAAAGCTGGCAAACGGTGATAGGCCTGCGGGCCGACGACGATATCGACCAACGGCATCCGGCGCTGAATTTCTTCGCCTTCAGCCTGCGCCACACATCCCGCCACACCGATCTTCAGATCGGGCCGCGCGTCTTTCAACGGGCGCAGACGGCCCAGATCGGAATAAAGCTTTTCGCTGGCCTTTTCCCGGATATGGCAGGTGTTCAGCAGCACCATATCGGCATCATCGGGCGTATCGGTCGTCACATAACCTTCGGCGCCCATGGCTTCGGCCATGCGCTCGCTGTCATAGACATTCATCTGACAGCCATAGGTTTTGATAAACAGCTTTTTCGGTTCGGCCATGGGTCTGCCCGCTTTGGATCAGCCGTGGCATGTACACCAAAGCCGAACAGACTGCAACGCGCGCGCCCTCTTGCGCATTGGCCCGACATTGCGGAATCTGCGACAACCAAGGATCAAAGGAAAACCGATGCGCCACGCTTCACTGTCGGACTTTGCCCAAAAGGCGGGCAGCGCCATCACCAAGAGCCCCGTGGCCCTGATCCTTGCCGAAGATGCGGTCGAGGTCGATACCACCATTCGCCACCACGCGGCGGCGGGGTTTGCCCCGATCGTGCTGCTGGCGTCCCCCGAACTTTACCTGCCTGCCGAGCTGGAGGAAAAGGTCCACCGCATCGATTTCGACGTGCATGCCAAAGATGCGATGGTGTCGGCGGTCAACAGGATGATCGACCTCCTCCCCGGCGTGTGGCTGTTCTACTGCTTTAACGGCGAATATCTGTTTCACCCGTTTTGCGAGACGCGCAACGTGCGGGAACTGGTGGCCTTTCACGCGGAAGAACGGCGCGAGGCCTTTTTGACCTATGTGGTCGATCTTTATGCCTCGGACCTGCAAAAGGCACCGAATGCGGTTTCGCTGTCTGACGCGCATCTGGATCGGTCGGGGTATTACGCGCTCGGCCGCCCCGATCCGGCAAACCACAACCATCACCGCGACCGGCAACTGGACTTCTTTGGGGGTCTGCGGTGGCGGTTCGAGGAACATATCCCCCCCCATCGCCGCAAGATCGACCGGATTTGCCTGTTCAAGACCCGCCCGGGGCTGGTGCTACGCCCCGATTACACGCTGAACGACGA
>JALQUQ010000477.1 GCA_023263735.1 Paracoccaceae bacterium
CTTATTTCCGAAGGAATCCGGCAGCATGGTCATAGCCTGCGCGGGTCGGCACGGTCATGCCGCGGGCCGCCATCCAGGCCCGGATTTCTGGGGCCATATCGCCCAGAAAGGTCAGCCCTTCTAGACGGGCCGCCGCGCGCCATTGCGCCATTTCTGGCCAATGCACGGCCTTTTCGTGATAGTCGATCCAAGCTTGGGCCGAGGTGTAGTCCACAACCCCGCGCGCCGTTTGTCCTGCCGGGTCGATATAAAACCGATAGCCCGTGATCCCTGCCCCGCCTTCAGCCTTCACCCGTTGGGCGAGCGATTGGATCGCAAGCTGCACATCCTCAATCGGCGCAAGCAGGTCAAAGTCGATCAGCACGGTCAGGGCTGGGAAATCCTGTGTCATGCCGCGCAAACCCGGCCGCAGTGCAGATGATTCACGATTGGTTCCTCCTCCGACCAAACAGACCCGCTTACCGCGCAGCCGGGCTTTCAAACGTTGCCCAGCGGGTCAGCCAATCCACGAAACCAATCCCATTGTGCTTGACAACCTCACGGATGGGAAGGTCTGCCTCGGCGTCCGGGCCATCGGCATCAAAGGTCAGAACCGGCAGGGCAGGGTCCAGACAATCGACGAGGGTATAAAGCGAACAGCCAAGATGGACGATCGGCAGTAGGCCCAGGGGCCAGGGCTGTGGCGGCGGATCGTCTTCAAACCCGGCCCCGCGCAAAAGCAGTACAACCGCCACCGCGTTTCCACCAAAAGACGGACGGTCCGTCGGGTTCAACCCCATCAACCCATAAGCGGGGCCAAACCCGCCATTGCCGATCCGCGCATACAAATCCAAAATCAGTGGGGGGAGGCGAAACCCAAGCACCGCCTCAATCGCCGGAACCTGCCCAAGATCGAGGGGCGGGCCCAGTTTGGCTGGAACATTGGCCGACATATCCGTCCGCAGGATAGGATCGCTTGCACGGGTCGCGACAGCAGCAACGACAACCTCCCAGGATCTGGAAGCCTCACGCCCAGCCATAGTTGAAACTGACCGAGATGCGTTCATCTTCGGCCATGTTCATCGGCACCTCATGGCGCAGCCAGCTTTCCCACAAGAGAACCTCACCCACCGAAGGCGTGACATAGACGAACCGCCGCAGTTCTTCCGGTGCGCCCTTTTTCACCACCGGCGCCATCATCATCATCGGCATTCGCGGGTCTTCCAATTTCAGCGCGCTGGTGCCTTCGGGCATCGCCACATAGGTCGTGCCCGAAATCACCGAATGCGGGTGGATATGGCTGGAATGGGTGCCGCCCTCGGGCAGGATGTTGATCCACAGCGCGTTGCACTTCAGCTTGCGTTCGCCCAGATCATAGCCCAGCTTTTCGATAAAGGCCGCCACATGCTTGTCCAGCGCCTTTTCCAGATCGCCAAAGATCGGGAACCGCCACGGCAGATCGTCCAGCGACGCATAGGAGGTATAGCCCGGATAGCCGTTCTCCTCGCACCAGTCTTGGCCCGCCTCGTCATCCTCGGCGATCGAGTCACAGGTGGCGTGCAGTTCCTTGTAATCCACCTTCTTCTTGGCCAGCTCATTCAGGCGGGCACGGTAAAGCTGGGTGACAAACAGCGAAGAGATTTCGGCCATGGCGGGCTCCTTTTCAGCTAGGCCCGTCTATCAGGCAGCCAGCAAAAGAAAAAGCCCCCGACAAATTGCCGGGGGCTCTTTGATCTTGGGCAAGGCCCTGAGCTCTTACCAGTCTTCGCGGACGACGACGCGGGTCGTGACCGGAAGCTTCATCGCGCCAAGGCGCAGCGCTTCGCGGGCGATCACTTCCGACACGCCGTCGATCTCGAACATGATACGGCCGGGTTTCACCTTGGCGACCCAACGGTCGGTCGAGCCTTTACCCGAGCCCATACGTACTTCGATCGGCTTTGCCGAGACCGGCAGATCCGGGAAAATCCGGATCCAAACGCGGCCCTGACGCTTCATGTGACGCGTGATCGCACGACGGGCAGCTTCGATCTGACGAGCGGTGATACGCTCCGGTTCGGTCGCCTTCAGGCCGAAGGTGCCGAAGTTCAGCAGGAATCCGCCCTTGGCTTCGCCATGGATAC
>JALQUQ010000478.1 GCA_023263735.1 Paracoccaceae bacterium
GTGCCCCGAGCTGGACTTCAACATCCACGACTTGCTCCCTCCTGAAGTTCGTGGAGTCCTGCTCTGGAGGAACAGTGGCCTCAAGCCTGAGGCACTTCGGTGTTCACCGGAACATGCCGCCAGCCATAGATATAATGGCCCATCCGCAGCACTTCGGTTTCCACGATCGTCCGGCACCGCTCTTGCGCACCAAAATCCGTGCGCGGCAGGAACACCTGGCCCACGGCGATCAGCTTGTTCACATCCGGCTCATGACCCGTGCGGCGCACTTGGTCATAGAAAAACCGCACCGGAATCTGCACGTGAATGCCCGCGCCGTCGCCGGTCTTGCCATCGGCATCCACCGCGCCACGGTGCCACACGGCCTTCAGCGCGTTGATCCCGTTTTCCACCACCTTGCGGCTGGGCTTGCCCGAAATCGACACGACAAGGCCAACCCCGCACGAAGCATGTTCGTCATCAGTCTTGTACAGACCATTGGCGTCCAGCCACGCGCGCTTGGCTTCCTCGGCTTTTACCCAGGCGTCATCATAGATCGTCATGGCTCAGGTCCTCCTGGCTGGAGTTGGGTGCGAACCGTGTCAACAACGGGTCGCAATCGTAAAGGGGTTCGGTCGAGGCAAAGCCGGGCTCTCCCGGTTGGATGAAATCCACCGGGCTTCCATCCATGGGAAGAAAGGTCCCGTCGCCCCCATTCCATTCCGAGGTGCCCGCGAAAAACAGCCGCAGGTCCTCGCTGATATATTCGTTCCCACGCGATTGGCGCAGCAGATTGCCCGCGTCATCCATCTCGCTGAATTCGAATTCCGTGCGCTTCAGCGACATGCCGTCGATCAGGGTGGTTTCCCCGGTCAGACGGTCGAACCCGGTGACCCGGGTATGTTCGCCATTGTCTTTGGTCAGGCTGAACTCGAACGTGTCCAACCCTTGCGCCAGCAATTCCGAAAAATTGGCAGGATCGGGCGCACCGTCGTCCAGCGATTGCCGCACGACCTCCGCACCCAGATCAAAGCTTTCCACCCATTCCGCCTCACGGTTGATGCGGCTCAGGAAAAAGGGGCCTTGCTGGTCGAAATCGGCGCGCCACTGATCGCCCGCCGGATCGGCGCTGCATTTGTAGTGGTTCGAAACCCGGCAGGCCCGCGACTGCACCGTCAAAAAGGTCTCGCAGCCTTCGGGCGCCGAGAATGACCCCGCCACAGCCGGAAGCGGCAGCGTTAACGCCACCGTAAGGATCAGATGTCGCATCGTCTCTCCTTCCACAAACTGGGTCAGTCTCACTGACAGGTTAATCTTTCAGAACCTTTCCCCATGCCCACCGTGTCGGGACGGCAGGTGGACAGGGGGTGCACGTCAGGTGCACGGCAGGTGCCTCACTCTGCGGCGACGACTTCGGCCTGTTTCAGATAGGCCATGATCGCATCGGCAGCCTCGCGGCCATCGCGGATTGCCCACACCACCAACGACGCCCCGCGCACGATATCGCCCGCCGCAAAAACGCCCGGAATGCTGGTCGCATGGCTGCGGAAATCGGCCTTGATCGTGCCCCAACGGGTCACGGCCAGATCGCTGACGCCCCACTGGTTCTGAATCTCCTCGGGCTCAAATCCCAGCGCCTGAATCACCAGTTCGGCAGGCTCCACATAGTCGGCGCCTTCAATCACCTCGGGCGATTGGCGGCCGCTGGCATCCGGGGCGCCCAGACGCATCTTTTGCACCATCACGCCGTCAACCTCGGTCCCGCCGGTAAAGCCTTTGGGCGCCGAAAGCCAAACGAATTCAACGCCTTCTTCCTCGGCGTTCTGCACTTCGCGCTGCGAACCCGGCATGTTGGCGCGGTCGCGGCGGTACAGACATTTCACGCTGGTCGCACCCTGACGAATGGCCGTGCGCACGCAGTCCATCGCGGTGTCGCCGCCGCCGATGACGACGACCTTCTTGCCGTTGGCGTTGTATGTGCCATCCTCATACTCGGCCACGGTGTCACCGAAGTTGGCCACTTTGTTAGAGGCGGTGAGGAAGTCGATCGCCTTGACGATACCGGTCGCGCCGGAGCCCGGCATCGCCAGATCGCGGGATTTATAAACGCC
>JALQUQ010000479.1 GCA_023263735.1 Paracoccaceae bacterium
GTAACCTTGGGCGCGATGGTGTCCTGTAAGGCGTCAGGCAAAGAAAATGGAAAGACCGCTTATGCGCATCATAAAAGGCTTGGCCATCGCATTGACCCTCATGGGTTCAACCGCCCAAGCCCAAGATACAGAGTACCTGCTGTTTGACGCAAAAACACGCCAGCAATTCGCCGGTTGTTTGAACTGCGAACGCATTGACGATGGATCGGTTTGCAATCCTTTTGGGGATTATGGCTCCAAGTCGAGCGAGAAAAGCATCTGGAACCGGTTTGGCGCATTTGGCGCGCCGGCTGCAGAGAACAGCCCTTGGAACCGTTCGGGCCATGGGCTTGTGGTCCTTGATCCCAAGGGACATGTTTACGGGCGGTTTTCACTCAACCCGGCGTCAGAACCGGGCCAATCAGATCTGCCGATGGTTCAGTCGCTTTTGAAACTCTATCAAGACGGCATTGGGCTTGATCAAATCAGATATCTTTTGTGTCAGTAAACCGACATCCGGCCCGCCCATGATCCAAGGTGAAAATCCGCGCATCGAATGAACGGATTTTCAAGTGCCCTAAAACAGCACGGGGTTATGCCTCTTCGGTATTGACGTACAGATAAACGCTGTCGGGGCCAATGGCCGGGGGGGCGAAACCGCGAAGCGGATCGGCCAGATAGGCCTCGACGTCCGAATGCGCGACCGGCCCGGAAATAAAGCCGCGCATCCTGTCCAACGCTTCGGTCAGATCGGCGCTGTCCATCATGCCAGCAGCGGCAAGCGGCTGGAACATCTCTTCCGTCTCGGCGATCAACTGCAAGGCCCGGTCTTCGTTCAAACCGGTGGTCCCGCTGGCGCGCAGCCGTGCGATATGGGCAAGGGAGGCAGTAACAATCTCCAGCCCGACCTCTCCGTCCGACCGGTTCTCGGCCCAACGACGCGCGGCGAGCAGGCGTCCCGCATCGGTCAGCTCAAACCCGTAAAGCCCCAGCAATTCGGCCAAACCGTCCATTTGATCCGAGACAGGCACGTCAATGCGGTCATCCAACGGGGCCCCGCCCAGCGTTTCGGTAAAATCCTCCATCGCCAGACGACGTTTTTTGGGTTGCTTGACCGCTGCTTTTTTGGGGGTCACCTCTGCAACCGGCGCCGCAGGGGGCACAGGCACCGGCTCGGCCATCGCGACAGGGGCATCTTGGGGCAGGTGTTCCGGCTCAGCCGCCTCGACCTCAGGGGGTTCGGGGGGATGCGCCTCAAGGTAGATTTGTGCGGCAAGCTCTCGCCCAAGCTCGGAAAGCCCAACCATAAGGGTCGTTTCCGCCCCAAAAAGACGGCGCAAGAAATTGGGGCGGTTCTGGCGTTCGATAAATAGACCAAGCCCTTGCAGCCGTTTATAGGCGCGCCCCAGTTCGGCACCGCGTGCCCCGACCTTCACGCGAAGCTTGGTCCGCTCGACCTCGCCCTCTGAAAGAAGATCCACAAGGATCCCGAACAGATCCGCTTCTTGTGCGTTGAGTTGGCCTTCCATCCACGGTCTCCTCGAATGAACCGCCCTGCTATGCACTGCCGCGCGCAAGTGCAATGCCTGTCAAAGCGCGAAAGGTGCGAAAGTTCGTGATCGTCGTCGTTTCGGATCATCCCGGCCCATTTTTCCCGCAAAGGAGAAAGGGGCGGAGGCGATGAGAATTCAGGTTTGCGATAAAATGTGAAAGGGGGCGGGGATAATTCTATCCCGGCCTTTTCAATGACGATGGCAATCCGCCAGTCAACGGGACGACCTGCTATTTGGCCAAGGTGGAATGGGCGGCGCACGCGCGGCACCGCCCATACCTGAGAATTTATCAGAAAGCGCTGGTCAGAATCGCATTGAATGCGCCGTGCCGAGGATTGAGGATGGCGTCGGCCACGCTGTTGTGCGGCACTTTGGACGCTTTGGTCCCAAGCGGAATGGAAAGTCCCAGGCGGATGGTGTCAAGATCCCCGGCATTGCGAAGTTTGGTCCGCGCCAGTTCAATAGAAACAGTTGAATTTACTCCAGCGAACTCTGGCAGTTTGTAGCCAACGCCGAGCCCAAAGGTCGTGACATTCAAATCCAGCATATCAACGGACC
>JALQUQ010000047.1 GCA_023263735.1 Paracoccaceae bacterium
TCAACCCGGCGGCCGTCCCATCCGACCGTGGCAAGGGACGGATGCCCGCATAGCACGAGACGATCTGGCTCTGGTCAAAGCGGAGCCCGGGCAACAGGCTGCGAAGGCTGTCGAGGAAATAGCCGATTTCGTCCGCGTCGCAGGTCACGGTTTCCGGATCGGCGGCACGGATGTCGGTTGATCCGACCAGCGCCCGGCCCTGATAGTCAAAGACCAGACAGATCCGGCCATCATCGGCCTCGAAATAGATCATCCGGCCGTTCAGCGCGCGGATCAGGTCGGGATGATCGAGCAGGATATGCGACCCCTTGGTGCCGCCGATAAACCGCGTCGCAAGGCCCAGCTGCGCGTTGACCTTGTCGATCCAGGGCCCGGCGGCATTGACAACGATCTTGGGGCGGAGCGCAAAGGCCGGGCCTTCGGGCGGCTGAAACCTCAGGACATCCCCGTCGGACGCCAAGAGCGTGGTATAGGTCTGGGCGAGAGAGGCCGGATTGGCCGCAATCCCATCCTGCACCAGTTCCAGCACAAGCCGCTCGGGATGGGTGACCACCGCATCGAAATAGGTTCCGGCGGCAACGATCCGCGGCGTCAGGGGGGGGATTTCCCCCAAGGCCCGGCGGCGCGACCACAGCCGATGGCGTGGCATGACCCGGGCCCGGGCGCCGTAGAAATCATACATCGACAGGCCCAGCTTGATCAGCACCGCCCCCCGGGCGCGTGGGGCGGTGGTCGATCCGAACAGCGTGCGCAAAGCGGCAGGGATGCCCTTCAACCACGAAAAGATCGGGATCACCGTGGGCAGGGGGTGCACGTAATGGGGGGCGTTGCGCAGCAGCAGGTTCCGCTCCAGTGTCGATTGCGCAACCAGACGAAACTCTGCGGTTTCCAGATATTTGATCCCGCCATGGATCAGGCGCGATGGGGCGGCCGATGTGCCCGACCCGAAATCGCCCTTGTCGATCAGCGCCGTGGTGACCCCCTGTTCGCACAGATCGCGGAACAGGCCCGCCCCATTGATCCCGGCCCCCAGGATCAGCACATCGACATCGCGAACCTCGGTCATGCCAAAGCCTCGATCCGGGGCCAGAACGGGGCCAGCCCGCTGGCAAGATCGCAATGCAGGCGATAGCGGTCCTCAAGCGCGGTGTGCCGGCTTGGGTCGGGCGCATAGGTCACATGGCCCAGATCGCGCGGATCATCGGTCGGAGCGGAAAAGAGGCCAGCGCCGGCCCCCGCACAAAGGGCCGCCCCCCAGGCCGCGGCCTCGGCGGTTTCCGTGACGGTCACAGGCAGGCCAAGCGCATCGGCAAAGATCTGTGCGTAAAGCGGGCTGCGCGAGATCCCTCCCGTCAGCCGGGCCTCGGTCACGGCAAAGCCGTCGCGCAGGGCATCGACATGGACGCGGTGGTTAAAGGCAATGCCCTCGATCACCGCGCGGATCAGATCGCCCCGGTCGTGCCAGCCATGGAGGCCCATGAACCCGCCACTCGCCTGCGGTCCATGCGGCGAGCCGTAGAGATAGGGGTGAAAAAGCACCGTCGACGGCCGATCCAGTGCGGCCCGCACCTCGGGTTCGATCTGGGCATGGATGGAGCGGCCCTCGGCCTCGGCCTGCGCCCGGTCCGCGCCGGTCAGCGTGTCCAGAAACCAGTCGTAATTGGCGGCCGATGCGGGCGAGATCGCCATGTTGTTCCATTCGCCCTTGCGCAACCCGTTGCGGCAAAACCAACGCGGGTCGGTTCTTGGGGCATGGGAAACGGTTTCGTTGATGGAATAGGTGCCCGCGACGATGGCCACACAGCCCGCCCGATGCCCGCCGACCCCAAGGGCCGAGGCCGTCACGTCATGAAGCCCCGCAACAACCGGGATCCCCGCCCGAAGCCCGGTCATCGCGGCCGCTTCGGCGGTAAGCGTGCCGACCTGCTCATCCGGATTGGCCACATCCGGCAAGGCCGGGGCCAGCGCCGACAAGCCGAACAGATCCAGCACCTCGGCCGACCAGACCTGCGTCCCGACCTGGGTAAAAGACGTGCTGGCCTCGGTCAGGTCGGTGCAGATTGTCCCGGTCAGACACAGGCGCAGCCAATCCTTGCAGGCAAGCACATGCCCGATGCGGGCAAACCGATCCGGCTGATGATCCCTGAGCCACGCCAGCAGGGCCGATGGGGCCGAGGCATGTGGCGTCTGACCCGACAGGGGCAAAGCGGCCTCGGCGGTGCCATCCTCTTGCCAGCGCTGCACAATCGCCCCGGCCCGGCTGTCCAGCGACAGGATGCCGGGGCCAAGCGGTTGGGCCGACCGGTCCAAAAGATAGACCCCGTCGCCATGTGCGGTGGCCGCCACCGCGACAATATCAGCGGCGCGGCCGCTGGATGTCAGCGCCTCGCGCATGGCCCGCGCGGTGGCCTGCCACAGCGCCACCATATCGCGCTCCAGATGGCGCGGCTGGGGAATGCTCTGGGCGATCCGGCAACGGGCAACGGCAAGGACATGGCCCTTGGCATCGAAGACAACAGCCTTGGTCATCGTCAGGCCGCTGTCGATGCCAAGAATGCAGGGCCCCGCTTCAGCCATTCATCGGCTCGGGCGGGCGGGCCGCGATCTCGACAGTCACCCCTCGGGCCCGGATCGCATCAATGGTGCGGGGCGGGGTTTCATCGTCGATGATGACGACGTCAAACTCTTCCAGCGCGCACATGGCATGCAGCGCGCGGCGTTCGAATTTGGTGTGATCGGCCAACAGCACCCGCTTTGCCGCACAGTCAAACATGGCGCGTTTCGTTTCGACCATCTCGGGGCTTTGGTGAAAGGCAAGACCGTCGGTGATGGCCGACAGGGACAGAAAGGCCACATCCGCCCGAAGCCTGCGGATTTCCATCGTGGTGATATGGCCCAGAAAGGCGTTGCACCAGTTGTGGAACTGCCCCCCAAGGCCCAGCAGCGTGATGTCGCGCACCTCGCGCAAGGTGTTCATCATCGGCAGGGCATAGGTGATGGCGGTCAAGGGCACCTTGGCCGACAGATGCGGCGCCATCTGCAAAACCGTGGTCGAGCAGTCCAGAAAGATCGCCTGCCCGGGCTCGACATGCGCGGCGGCGGCGGCGGCGATGGCGCGCTTTTCGGATGACTGGCGCGAGGAGCGATAGACGTCCGAGGCCTCGATCAGGCTGGTGGGGGCCGCAGAGACAAGGCCGCGCGATTTGCGGAGCAATCCACGGCTGGCCAGTTCGTCCAGATCGCGGTGGGCGGTCATCAGGCTGATGCCGAAACGCTCGGTCAAATCTTCGATCCGCATCGTGCCTTCGGCCATCACGGCCTCGGCCATCATCTGGCGGCGGGCGATCTGGCGGGCATGGCGGCTGTCGGCGGGCAACTGATCGCCACCCAGCCATTCCGCCGCCTGATCGTCTGATGCCCTGGTCTCGGTCACGTCTGCCCCTGTCATGATCGGGTCGCCTTGACGGTTGAACAGGCCGGAAAAGCCGTCATTTGGCAAGAGAGAACTGCGGCGACCCGGGGGCCGCCGCAGGAGGAGCAAGGGGGGATATCCCCCCTCGATGAAGGCCTTATTCCGACAGGGTGAAGGCTGCGGTGTACTTGTCGGCGTTTTCTGCGGTGATCAGCAGGCAGTCAAAGAGCTGCTTTTCGGTCGCAGCCCCGGTCGCGCCGGTCTTGATGAAGCTGTCGGCCTGCTTCACGGCTTCGGCCGCAAAGACGGCAACCGGCTGAAGAACGGTATAGGCCATTTCGCCGGCCTTCACGGCAGCAACGGCATCGGGCGAACCGTCAAAGCCGCCGACTTTCACATTGGCCAGCTTGCCGGCTTCTTTCAGGGCCGCAATCGCGCCCAGAGCCATTTCGTCGTTGCCCGAGATCACGCCGGTGATGTCCGGATTGGCCTGCAGGAGCGACTGCATCTTCTGGTAGCCTTGGGTGCGGTCCCAGTTTGCCACTTCCTTGCCGACCTGAACGATGTCCGGATACTGGCCGATGACGGTGGTATAGCCGTTCGAGCGGGTTGCCGCGTTGTTGTCAGCCGGGTTGCCGAACAGTTCGACATAGGTGCCCTTGTCGCCCATGACCGAGATCCACTGCTCGGCGCCCAGAGCGGCCCCCTGTGCGTTGTTGGACACGAGCTGCGCCTTGGCCAGGCCTTCCTGGTTGATTTCGGCGTTCACCAGGAACACCGGGATGCCCGCGTCGACCGCCTTTTTCACCGCGCCGATGGAGCCGTCAGCATTTGCCGGGTCCAGAATGATCGCGACCGATTTGTTGGTGATCGCGGTGTCGATCAGGGTCGATTCCGTGTTGGTGTCGCCCTTGTGCGCCGAGACATTGGCCTCATAGCCCATTCCTTCGGCGGTCGCTTTGGCGACTTCGCCTTCGGTCAGCCAGTAGGGGTTTGCCGGGTCGGTGACGATGATCGAGATCAGACCATCAGCCGAGGCTGCAAAGGTCATCAGCGGCGTGACGGCAACAGCAGCCATCAGTGCGCGGCGGGTCAGTTTCAGCATTCTTCTCACTCCCTTTGGATTTCAGGATTGCCCTTGGCAGGCTGGCTTTCCGTGCGGGCCGACCCCTTGTCGGTCCCGGACGAAGAGTTCCGGGTGGTCAGGATCGGCGTGCGCCTTTCCCGTACTGGATCGAGTTCATCAGGACGGCGAGGACGATCACCGCGCCGGTAAAGACGGTTTGCCAGTAGGACGAGACCCCGATGATCACGAGCCCATCCGACAGGAAACCGATCACAAAGGCGCCCAGCATGGTGCCCTGCACCGTGCCCCGGCCGCCCGTCAGGGCCGCCCCGCCGATCACGACCGCGGCAATCGCGGTCAGCTCATAGGTGGTTCCCGCCGTTGGCCCGGCCGAGGTCAGCTGTGACGACAGGACCAGCCCCGCCACGGCCGAAAGAATGCCCGACAGCACATAAACGGTGATCTTGACCCGCTTGACCGGCACGCCAGACAGATCCGCCGCCCGTTCGTTGCCGCCCGAGGCATAGAGCCAGCGGCCAAACGACGACCGCGACAGCATGGCCCAGGCCAGGATGGCCAGAACGAACAGCACCACCACCGCAATCGGAATGCCCGCCAGACGGTTGAACCCCAACCAGTCAAAGCCCGTATTGCCAAAGTCCGGCTTGCCCGACAGGTTGTTGTAGGTCAGCCCGTTGGTCTGCAGCAAAGCCACACCACGCGCCACATACATCACCCCCAGCGTTGCCACAAAGGCCGGCACCTTGAACCAGGCGATCAGGACCCCGTTGACGGCCCCCACCAGCGCGCCGATCACGCAGGTCACGATGACCACGCCCCAGACCGGCAGGTAAAAGATCATCCCCAAGGGGCCGATCTCGAGCCCCTGCATCATCGCCCCCGCCATCACCCCCGACAGCGCCAGAACCGAACCGACCGACAGATCAATGCCCCCGTTCAGGATGACCAGAAGCATCCCGATGGCCAGAATGCCGTAGATGGCCACATGGCTGGCCATGATCAGAAAGTTCGACACCGTGAAATAGTTCGGGGACAGAAACGAAAAGACCGCGATGATGGCGATCAGGGCAAAGAAGGCCCGTCCTTCCAAAAGCAGGCGGCCGATGTTGAGGCCGTCCTTGGCGCTCTTGCGGGTGATGCTGGTATCCGACATGATCCGATCCTTTGCGCCTTACGCAGCCACAGACTCGCCCGAGGCGGCCATGATCATTTCCTTGGTGACATTCGCGTCAAACTCGGCCGAGATGCGGCCCTTGTGCATGACGATGATCCGGTGGGCGACCGACAGGCACTCACCGACTTCCGATGTGGAATAGACAACGGCCAGCCCCTGCTTGGCGCCCTCGGCCAAAAGGCGGAACACCTCGGCCTTGGCCCCGATGTCGATGCCGCGGCTGGGTTCGTCCAGCATGATGACCTTGGGCCGGGTGGCCAGGATCTTGCCGATCACCACCTTTTGCTGGTTTCCGCCCGACAAGGACCCGATGGCCGCCTTGCCCCCCGATGTCTTGACGGTGACTTCGCGGATCGTGCGATCGATCAGCGCCTCTTCGGCCTTGCGGTCGGTGAAAAGCCCCCGGGTAAAGCTGGCGATCGAGGCCAGCGACAGGTTCTGCCCAACGCTCATCGTCTGCACCAGACCGTCGCGCTGCCGATCTTCGGGCACCAGAGCCAAGCCCCGGGCAATGCGTTCGGCGATGGTCAGATGCGACACCTCGACCCCCTGCAGGACGACCTCTCCCGCACTGGCCCGCAGCCGCCCTGCCACGGTTTCCAGAAGTTCGGTCCGCCCCGCCCCCATCAAGCCATAGATGCAGACGATCTCGCCCGCCCGCACGGACAAGGACAGGCGGTCGACGACGTTGTAATCCACGCCTTTTGGATCGGGCACGGTCAGGTTGCGGATCGACAGGGCCACATCCCCCATCGTGACCTCTGGCGGGCTGCCAAGATCGTAGTTTTCGCCCACCATGTTGCGCACGATCCAGTTCAGGTCGATCTCGGCGCGGGGCGCATAGGCGGTCATCGTTCCGTCACGCAGCACCACGGCATGGTCGGTGATCTGCAACGCTTCTTCCAGATGGTGGCTGATATAGACGATGCTGACCCCCTTTGCGGTCAGATCGCGGATCACCTTGAACAGAACCTCGACCTCTGTCGCCGACAGGGCCGACGTCGGCTCGTCCATGATCAGGATGCGGCTGTCGACCGACAGGGCCCGCGCGATTTCGACGATCTGCTGCTGGCCAAGCCGAAGCTCTTCAACCGGGGTCAGCGGGTCGATGTCTTCTTCAAGGTCCTGCATCAATTTGCGGGCAAGGCGCTCTTCTTCGGCGAAATCGACCCCCATGGGGCCCGTGATCTCGCGCCCCATAAAGATGTTGTCGCGGACCGACAGGTTGGGCGCCAGGCTCAGTTCCTGATGGATGATCGAGATGCCGCGGTTGCGCGCATCGGTCGAATTCTGAAAATTGACCCGCTGGCCATCCAGAAGGATCTCGCCCGAGGTCGGCTGGATGACCCCCGAAAGGATCTTCATCAGCGTCGACTTGCCCGCCCCGTTCTCGCCGAACAAGGTGGTCACCTGACCCCGGTGGATGTCAAAGTTCACGCCTTTCAGCGCATGGACGGCACCGTAGGATTTGGCGACGTTTCGGGCGGCCAGAACAACCTCGCGCAGGTCTGGCTGGGCGGCGGGAATATCGACGGGGCTGGTCATTTCACCACCACCGAAACCGGCGTGATCAGCCAGTTCTTTGGGTTGCCAAGACGAAAGGCCCCAACGATCTCGACGGTCTTGCCAGTCAGATTGGTCGGGTCGATGCTGTCGAGCACGGCCTTTTTCATCGCGCGGTTGATGCCCGATCCGGCATCCTGATATTCGATCTGGTTCTTGAAGGAGCCGAATTCGATATCGCCCGGCGCGTCGCGCAGATCGGTGCCGTTGATCGCGGGGCCGGTCTGCACCCGGACCTTGATCTCGGCGGGCATGCCCTCGACCGTCATGTCATAGTTGCCGGCCTTTGCCGCGCCCAGAACACCGGACAGGCGCACCATCACGATGGAGCCGGTGGACGAGACGGTGCCATATTTCTTGCCGGCCGCAACCTTGTCGGCCAAGACCTCGGGGGCGATGGTCACGCCATCGACGGCCTTTTCGGTAATGAAGGCCTGAAGGCGGGGGAATTCCGCCTCGCCAAAGGCATCGGGCGAAAAGGCTTGCTGGCGGACATCGGCCTCGGAGCCGACATGCACCACGGTCGTGTCGGCGGCGATCCCCGCGACAACAGCGATGGCAACGGCGGCGGCAAAGTACAGGCCTTTGCGCGAAGAGGCGGGCGCCTTTGGTGTGGCAGCGGCGGTCATCCTGATCACTCCTTGCAAACGCAGGCCAAGAGGGTCGCCACGGCGGTCGGAACCTTTGAACGGTTGCCTGCAGTCATGCTGTCCTCCCCTCCACCGAACCCGATCAGCCGCTCCTCCTCGAGTCGCCGATCAGATATCCGAGCATGGCAATGTGATAAATCTAACTTAGTTATCACGTCAAGCCTCTTCTGATATGTTGAGATGGCAGAGTTTTTGCCCTCACCCTGTCCAAGCAGAACCCACCCTCGGGCGCGCCCCGCGAATCGAACCCCAGTCTCTCGCGCGTGCAGAATGGATATGCGCTGCATCGCAGAATATATAGAAATTACTGGAAAAACAGAATTTCACCCGATCCGGGTCAGATCGTTATCGCGGCCCGTTTCTGAAGGCGCGCGCCCGGTTGCCCGCAAGCCAAAACCCCCGCGCCTGCCTATGGTAGTAGAAATTTTTTACTCCGTCTGCAAAATAATACTCCTATCATGTGATAATAGTGATATAAGTCGATAGCGTCGCCGTCAGGGGGGCGATGCGGAGGAGTGCAGATGTCAAATCCAGACGTGATCATCGGGATCGACGCCGGAACCTCGGTCATCAAGGCCGTGGCCTTTGATCTGACCGGGCAACAGCTTGCCGTCTCGGCCATTCCCAACCGCTATCAGACGCGGGGCGATGGCGGGGTCACTCAGCCGCTGATGCAGACCTGGGAGGATTGCGCCGCCGCACTGCGCGGGCTGCAGGAGCGGTTGCCAAATCTGGCGGCCCGCACCGCCGCGCTGTCGGTCACGGCGCAGGGCGATGGCACCTGGCTGGTCGGGCGCGACACCACGCCGGTGGGCGATGCCTGGCTTTGGCTCGATGCCCGCGCGGCCCCCACCGTGACGCGGCTTGCCGCGGGTCCGTTGAATCGCGCGCGGTTCGAGGCCACGGGGACCGGGCTCAACACCTGCCAGCAGGGCAGCCAGATGGCCCATATGGACCGCCACCTGCCCGAGCTTCTGGATGGGGCGGAAGTGGCGCTGCACTGCAAGGATTGGCTTTACCTCAACCTGACAGGCGTGCGCGCCACGGACCCTTCCGAGGCGAGCTTCACCTTTGGCAATTTTCGCGACCGCGCCTATGACCCCACCGTGATCGAGGCCTTGGGCCTGTCCCATCGCCGGGCCTTGTTGCCCGAGATCCTTGATGGAACCCAGATCACCCACCCCCTGACGCCCGAGGCGGCCGCCGTCACGGGCCTGCGCGCGGGCACGCCGGTCAGTCTGGGTTTCGTCGATATGGTGATGACCGCCCTGGGCGCGGGTGTTTACGGCGGAGCCGGAGATGTGGCCTGTTCGACCGTCGGCTCGACCGGGGTGCATATGCGCGCGGTTCCCGCGCAAGGGGTGCATCTGAACGCGGAAGGCACCGGCTATGTGATCTGCCTGCCGGTCCCGGGTGTCGTGACCCAGGTTCAGACCAATATGGCGGCCACGTTGAATGTGGATTGGGTTCTGTCGCTTGCCGCCGATGCCCTGCGCGACTTTGGCCAGGCGGTCACGCATCGCGACCTGGTGGCGCGCGTCGATCAATGGCTGGCTGCCAGCCGTCCCGGGCTGACCGGCTATCTTCCCTATATTTCCGAAGCGGGCGAGCGGGGCCCCTTTGTCAATGCCGATGCCCGGGCCGGGTTCTTTGGCCTGTCGATGACCACCCGCTATGCCGATCTGGTCCGCGCGGTGACCGAGGGCCTTGGGATGGCGATGCGCGATTGCTATGCCGCGATGGGCCCCTTGCCGCAAGAGCTTCGCCTGACCGGGGGCGCCGCCCGATCCAGGGGCCTGCGCGGCATCCTCGGCGCGGCCATTCACGCCCGCGTCCGCACCTCGGCCCGGGAAGAGGCCGGGGCCGCAGGGGCCGCGATGATGGCCGCCGTGGCCATTGGGGCCTATCCCGACATGAACGCCTGCATCGCCGCCTGGGTGACGCCGCTGCTGAGCGCCCCCGAAGACCCCGATCCACAGCTGGTCGCCACCTATGACCGGCTTTTCCCCGCTTTTCAGGCCGCGCGCCACGCCAGCCCCCCGGTTTGGGAGGCTTTGGCCCGCGCCCGCGCCGACATGACCCCGATTGGAGATTGAGGGATGACTGACAACGATATGGTCGATCTGTTCGTGATTGGCGGCGGCATCAACGGCGCGGGGATTGCACGGGATGCGGCGGGCCGGGGCCTCAAGGTGGTTCTGTGCGAAAAGGACGATCTGGCCGAAGGCACCTCATCGCGATCGGGCAAGCTGGTCCACGGCGGGCTGCGCTATCTGGAATATTATGAATTCCGGCTGGTCCGCGAGGCGCTGATCGAACGCGAAGTGCTGTTGAACGCCGCGCCCCATATCATCTGGCCCATGCGCTTTGTCCTGCCGCATTCGCCCCAAGACCGGCCCGCATGGCTCGTTCGGCTGGGCCTGTTCCTCTATGACCATCTTGGGGGCCGCAAGAAACTCCCCGGCACGCGCATGCTGAACCTGCGCCGCGACCCCGAGGGTGCGCCGATCCTTGACCAGTTCACGCGCGGCTTTGAATATTCCGATTGCTGGGTCGATGATGCGCGGCTGGTCGTGTTGAACGCCGTCGGGGCGGCCGAAAAGGGGGCGCTGGTCCTGACCCGCTGCCCGGCGGTTTCGGCACGCCGGGAAAACGGCGGCTGGACCGTGGTGACCAAACATGCCGTCACCGGCGAGATGCGCAGCTTCCGCGCCCGCTGCATCGTCAACTGCGCCGGACCCTGGGTCAGCCAGGTGATCAACACCGTGGCCGGCTCGAACTCCAGCCGCAACGTGCGGCTGGTCAAGGGCAGCCATATCATCGTGCCGAAATGGTGGGCGGGCTCGAATGCCTATCTGGTGCAGAACCATGACAAGCGGGTGATCTTCATCAACCCCTATGAGGGGGATATGGCGCTGATCGGCACCACCGACATCGCCTATGAGGGCCGGGCCGAAGAGGTGACGGCGGATGAGACCGAAATCGAGTACCTCCTGGCGGCGGTGAACCGCTATTTCAAGGAAAAGCTGCGCCGCTCGGATGTGCTGCACAGCTTTTCGGGCGTGCGCCCCCTGTTCGACGATGGCAAGGGCAACCCTTCGGCGGTCACGCGGGACTATGTGTTCGACCTTGACGAAACGGGCGGAGCACCCCTCTTGAACGTCTTTGGCGGCAAGATCACCACCTACCGCGAACTGGCGGAACGGGGTCTGAACCGGCTCAAGCACATCCTGCCGCAGATGGGGGCGGATTGGACGCAGAGCGCGCCCCTTCCGGGGGGGGAAATCCCCAATGCCGATTACGAAAGCTTCGCCAACAGCCTGCGCGAGGCCTATCCTTGGATGCCGCGCGCGCTTGTCCAGCACTATGGGCGGCTCTATGGCGCGCGCACCAAAGACGTCGTGGGGGAGGCCACTTCGATGGCCGGGCTTGGCCGACACTTCGGGGGCACCCTCTATGAGGCCGAGGCGCGCTATCTGGTTGGCAAGGAATGGGCGCAAACGGCCGAGGATGTGATCTGGCGCCGGACCAAGCACCGCCTGCATCTGACCGAGCGGGAACGCCAGGCCTTTGCCGACTGGTTCGCCTCTGATCTTGCAAAGGCCGCATAACATGGCTCTGACCCTGTCTTTGAACACCAATCCGCTGGTCAACCGCTTTGCCGATCCGGACGATCTGATCGATACGGTGGCGCGCGACCTCAGGATCCGCGACCTGCAGTTGACGCATGAATTCATCAACCCGTCGTGGCCCGCGCCGGTGATCCGGCGGCTGACCCGACAGATGGGGGCAGCCCTGCGCCGGACCGGGGTTCGCATCACCAGCGGGATGACCGGGCCCTATGGGCGGCTCAATCATTTCGGCCACCCCGATGCCGATGTGCGGCGGTATTACGTCGACTGGTTCAAGACCTTTGCCGACATCACCGCCGATCTGGGTGGCACCTCGGTTGGCACCCAATTCGCGATCTTTACCTATCAGGATTTCGACGACCCCATCCGCCGGGAAGCGCTGACCCGGATCGCCATCGACTGCTGGTCCGAAGTGGCCGAACATGCAAAGGCGGCCGGGCTCAGCTATGTCTTTTGGGAGCCGATGAGCATCGGGCGCGAATTCGGCGAAACCATTGCCGCCTGCATGGCGTTGCAAGACCGTCTGAGCGCGGCGAACATGGCGGTGCCGATGTGGATGATGGCCGATATCGACCACGGTGATGTCACCAGCCCCAATCCCGACGATACCGATCCTTATGCCTGGGCCCGCGCGGTGCCCAAGGTTTCGCCCATCATCCATATCAAACAATCGATGAGGGACAAATCGGGCCATCGCCCCTTTACCGCCGCCTTCAATGCCAAAGGTTCCATCCAGCCCGAACCGCTTCTCAAGGCCTTTGCCGAAGGAGGGGCCCAGGACAACGAGATCTGTCTGGAACTTTCTTTCAAGGAACGCGAGCCGAACGACCGTCAGGTCATTGCACAGATCGCGGAAAGCGTGGCTTTCTGGGCGCCGCATATCGACAGCGGCGCAGCAGACCTGCACATCTGAAGGAAGACTATGGCCGGACCCGCCGATATAGACCCCGACATCAGCCTCGCTGTCCGCGCGGCCTGGCTGCATTATGTGGGCGGGCTGACCCAGGCGGCGGTGGC
>JALQUQ010000480.1 GCA_023263735.1 Paracoccaceae bacterium
GAAGCGATATCGATCCCTCGAGCGGCCACATCGGTTGCAACCAGCACATCGACCTCCCCGCCTTTGAATTCGGCCAGAATACGGTCACGCTGGTTTTGGCTGCGGTTGCCGTGGATGGCCCCCACGCGGAACCCCCAACCTGCCAGAACTTTGTTAAGTTTGTCTGAACCGTGCTTGGTGCGGCAAAACACCAGCGCCTGCTCGCCCGGATGCTTTTTCAGATAGTCCTCCAACAGGCGGGCTTTGTCGCCATTTGGAATGAAATGCACGCCTTGGGTGATCTTGTCGGCGGGCTTGCCGGGGGGCGAAACCTGCACGCGCACCGGGTCGCGCAGATAGGTGTCGGCGATCTCTTCGATGTCTTTCGGCATGGTGGCCGAGAACAGAAGTGTTTGACGTTTCAGCGGAATATGCTTGGCGATGCGGCGGAGCGAATGGATGAAACCCATGTCGAGCATATGGTCGGCCTCGTCCAGCACCAGATAGGCGCATTTCTCAAGGCTGACATCCCCACGCTCGATCAGATCGATCAGACGGCCCGGGGTTGCGACCAGAACATCGGACCCGCGTTTCAGCGCATCGGCCTGTTTGTTGATCGATTGGCCGCCCACCACCATCACCACTTTCAGGTGGGTGCCTTTGGTAAAGGTTTCCAGGTTGTCCTTGATTTGCAAGGATAATTCCCGGGTCGGGGCCAGAATCAGCGACCGGATGTTGCGGGGGCCGGGGGGATTCGGGATGTCGAGCAGACGGTGCAGCAGCGGCAGGCCAAAGGCCGCCGTCTTGCCCGTTCCGGTCTGCGCCAGACCCATCAGATCGCGCCCCTTCATGATATGGGGAATGGCTTGCGCCTGAATCGGGGTCGGGTCTTTCAGCGCTGTTTTCTCAAGCGCTTTCAAAAGCTTGGGGCTAAGGCCCAGGTCGGCAAATGTGGTCATGGGTTCGTCCATACGTTCAGGGACGACAGGCCCTCACCCCTCGGGAACCCGAGTGGCCGTGCGCGCCGTCGGCGCCCCTGCGTGATGGTGGGAACCTGATGTCCGGACCCTCTCAATGCTCACGCGGCACAGGTGTCGGACAGGGGGCAGATGGGGTGTTTCAACCAGAAAGTCAAGGGTCACCCGCCGTACTCCCCCCGTACAGCCCCGGTACACCCCCTGTCCTGACGCAGATTGCGTCAAATCTTAACGATTATCGGCCCAAAATCTTTCGCGAAAAGGAGCTTGAAATGGACCGAAAACAATCCGCCAAACAGCGCGAGAATTACTTTTACATGTCCGAGGCGATGCGCAGGCTGGAATGGGACCTGCACCACACGATCGAGGCCACGAACCGCATCCCCGAGGAATGGCACCAGATCGCCCAACGCGCCCACCCCCAGCCGACGGAGCGGGTGACGATCCGGCTGGACCGCGATGTGCTGAAATTCTTTCGCAGCATGGGCACCGGCTATGGCCCGCGCCTGAATGAGGTCTTGCGCAGTTACATGCACGCCCGATTGGCCGGCGTGATCCACGGCGCCGACACCTCGGAAGCCTATCGCCGCCCGACCGACGGGGCGCGGGTGGTGTTTGGCGAAATGGGGGCAGAGCTGGGCGAAGACGGCCCCGAAGACGCCGACCGCGCCCGCGAGCGCCGCGCGATTTTGAAAGAGCGGATGAAGGCACGGTCGATGGGGAAGGAGTAGGGGGAAGGGACGGACAAGCGGGCGTCCAGCGGACGCCCGCCCGGCCCGCTTGCCCAAAGGCCGAAAGGCCGCCGGGCAAAGGTGGCCTGAGAGTGAGGGTGCCAATCGGGGCGCGCCTGCACGGGCGGGCGCAATCGCGCTTGCCAAGGGGTGAGGCGGATCAGGAAACAGTCCAGTGGACTGTTTTCCCGCCGAACGCCCGAGCAAGCTTGCGAGGGCCGGGACGCAGGCGCGCCCCGATTAGTCTACGGCCAAATCGGGGGGAAGCTGAGGACTCGAAACTTCTTTTGGCATCTTTATATCGAACGGTCTTTTTTGTAAGGCTGGTGCCCGGACCAGACGCTCGGGGCTTGTTTGAAAAACGGATTGCCGCCACAGCTCAATTTTCAAGGC
>JALQUQ010000481.1 GCA_023263735.1 Paracoccaceae bacterium
GTCATAGATTTCGGGCACTTCCATCTTGAACAGTTCGGCCATGAACTGCGGATCGGTGCGCGACAGGAAGACTTGCGGCCCACGGGCTTCGCGGCGCACGTCCTTGATATAGCAACGCACGCGGTCGCCGATGCGATAGGCTTCCCGGCCGATCTTTTCGTTGCGGCGCAGGATGCCTTCGCCGCGACCGATATCGACGATCACGTTGCCATATTCTTCGCGCTTGACCACACCATTGATGATGCTGCCCTTGCGATCCTTGAATTCGTCAAACTGGCGATCCCGCTCTGCCTCGCGCACGCGCTGCAACAGAACCTGTTTGCCAGACTGCGCCGCGATCCGGCCCAGATCGACCGGCGGCACTTCGTCAACGATCTCGTCGCCCACTTTCGGGTCGGCCAGATAGCCTTTGGCCTGCTTGACGGTCATCTGCGCGTGGTGATTTTCCAGCAGATCGTCTTCGACAACGGTGCGAATGCGCGAAAACGTCGCGCGCCCGGTTTTCCGGTCGATCTTGACGCGGATATCCAGATCGCTGCCGTACCGGGACTTGGCCGCACGCGCCAACGTTTCTTCCATCGCCTGAATCACCAGATCGGGATCGATCATCTTTTCCCGAGCGACGGCTTCAGCCGTTTGAAGAAGTTCAAGCTGGTTGGCAGAGGTAATTGCCATCGGTCAACTCCCAGACTTTCAGTGTTTGGTTTCTTCGGCGGGATCATCCTCGCCGTCGGTTTCATCAATCTCGTCGTACTGCGTTTCATCGATCACGCCGCTGGCCTTCCGTTGGCGCAACATCTCGGCGATCAATTCATCGGTCAGCAGCAGTTTTGCATCGGACAGCCAATCGAATTGCAGACCGATGGTTACGGTTTCGCCGCCCTCTTCGATCTCGATCAGCACTTCTTCGCCTTCGACGCCCGCAACAGTACCCTTGAACCTGCGGCGGCCATCGATCAATTCGGTGGTCTCAATCCGGGCTTCCCACCCTTTCCACATCTCGAAATCCTTGAGACGGGTCAACGGGCGGTCGATTCCGGGGGAGGACACCTCCAGAATATACTGGTCTTCGATCGGATCTTCCACATCCAACACGGCCGAAACCGCTGTCGAGATCTTGGCGCAATCTTCGACCTCGATCCCCCCATCGGGGCGCTCGGCCATAATCTGCAGGGTCCGCGTCTTGCCGCCGCCACCCATCAGGCGAATGCGCACAAGTTCATAGCCCAGTCCCTCGATCACCGGGCCGACAATGCCAGCAAGCCGGCGGTCGATAGCTGTTTTGGCAATAAGGTCCGTCATGAGCCTGCCGCAATGTCCTTAAACGAAAAAACGGGCCCGCGGCCCGTTTGCGTCGATCGGTAGTTTCTGGTTTGGACCCAGAAACCGCTTGTCGCCCATATAGACCTGATAGGCACAAGATGCAAGATGAATGCAATCTGCGGTGAAATCACCTTGTGCCGGCCCTCTGCCCGGCCCGATTTGGGCGACCGATCAGGGAAGCGCCGTGGTCGTGGTCGTTGTGGTGCCATCTGCATTCGTGATGGTCACAACGACCACAGCGCCAATCACGACAAAGCTGACAACAGCGCCGGCCGCCAACCCGCCAGCACCACCGACCAGACCCGCCAAACCCGGAGGAATGGACTGCGCCGCAACCTGACCAGACAGCGTGGCCGCCAGTGTCGCCGCAGCCATGAGAGTGGAAAACAACTTCATCGGGAAACCCCTGAACAAAATGACCTCAAAAATAATACGGCAGGGCCGGAATTGGTGCAACGAAACGAAAGTTAAAATTTGAATCCTTGCGCGCCCCGGCGCGGTTCTAGTCGATCAGGCGCTCAGTCCGAACAAAGCCAAAGTCCCGGCTGATGCGCTGCCGCGAGGCGCGGACCATCCGTTTGGAATCAATCCAGTATTGGTTGACAAAGGCATCTGCCCCGCTCGCACACCGTTCTTCATAAAGCGTGGTTTGAAAGGGTGTACCCAGGATTTGGATGGTCTTTGCGCCCATGGGTGAAACGACGCAATCGTAGTGCGTTATCACGATGTGGTTCGTTGCATCCAACTCTCGATG
>JALQUQ010000482.1 GCA_023263735.1 Paracoccaceae bacterium
AACAAGATCGTGCTGGTCGGCGAAATGAAATCCGAAGCCGACCGCATCAAAGGGGCGTTTGCGATTGCGCGGGATCTGGCGGAAAAGATCGTCAAGCCAAAGGGTTAAATCAGCGCCACCCAGCGGCGGGCAAGGTGGAGCCCCCAGTCATCCGCTGCGGCGGCATGGGCGGCTTCCTCTTGGTCATGTGCCTGTGCCCAGCCCGCGCGCATGTCTTCGGCGGTATCGGGGTAGTCGCGGCACCATTGGCGGACCACGCCGCGGTGCGCCTCGAAATGGAACTGGGTGGCGTAGCCCGCGCGGCCGATGCGAAAGGCCTGTGCCGGGGCTGCGTCTGATCGCGCCAGATGCACGGCATCTTGGGGCAGGGTAAAGGTGTCGGAATGCCATTGAAAGGATCGAAACCGCGCGGGCAGGGCACCGAGCAGCGGGTCATCCCTGGCAGCCTCCAAAAGATCGATCGTGCACCAGCCGAATTCCGGTGCTGCCCCAATCAGGTTGTCGGCCCCCAAACCCCGGGCAAAGACCTGTGACCCCAGACAGATGCCCAGCGTCGCCCGCCCCGACAGGGCCGTTTCCCGCATCAGTACGGCCAGATCGGCCAGATACGGGTGCGCATCATCATCGCGGGCGTTTTGGGCCCCGCCAAAGCTGACCAGCGCGTCATGGTCGCCCCAATTCGGCAAGCGGCCATCCTGAAACGGGCGATAGACGTCAACCTTGGCCGCAACCTCATGCAGGGCCACGCCAATCTGGCCGTGCAGGGTTCCGGGCATGTTTTCGATCACGGCCACACGCATTGTCACTCTCCTGTCATTTCGCGCAGGCAATCACGACGCTTGATCGGGTTCAAGTTACGTTTGGGGCCCATTTGGGCTTGCACTCCTGCGCAGGCCATGAAACAGGGAACCGCCAAACGATCACTCCTTTGGAGGCTCCCATGGAGATTCGCGAGGCTCTCACCTTTGACGACGTCCTTCTGGTTCCGGCAGCATCGAATGTGCTTCCGTCGGATGCGGATACGTCAACCTTTGTCACCCGGTCGATCCGGATGAACATTCCGCTGTTGTCCAGCGCAATGGATACGGTCACCGAGGCGCGCATGGCGATTGCCATGGCCCAATCGGGCGGGATCGGGGTTATTCACCGCAACCTGAACATCGAAGAGCAGGCGCGCGAAGTGCGTCGGGTCAAGCGGTTTGAATCGGGTGTGGTCTATTCGCCGATCACCCTGACCGCCAATCAGACCTTGGCCGATGCCAAGGCCTTGATGGACCGCTATAACATCACCGGCTTTCCGGTTGTGGACGAGGCGGGCCGTGTGGTCGGCATCGTGACCAACCGCGACATGCGCTTTGCATCGGATGACAAGACGCCGGTATCGGTCATGATGACCTCGGACAATCTGGCCATTCTGAAAGAGCCGGTTGACCGCGAACAGGCGATCAGCCTGATGAAGGCGCGCCGGATCGAAAAGCTGTTGGTGACCGATGGCACGGGCAAGCTGACGGGTCTCTTGACCCTGAAAGACACCGAGAAATCGGTGCTGAACCCCCATGCCTGCAAGGATGATATGGGCCGTCTGCGTGTGGCTGCGGCCTCGACCGTGGGGGATGCGGGCTTTGAACGCTCGCAAGCCCTGATCGATGCGGGCGTGGATATGGTGGTGATCGACACCGCGCATGGCCATTCCGAAGGCGTGGCGATTGCGGTCGAACGGATCAAGCGTCTGTCGAACACGGTGCAAGTGGTCGCAGGCAACGTGGCGACGGCCGAGGCGACCCGCGCCCTGATCGGCGCCGGTGCCGATGCGGTCAAGGTGGGCATTGGCCCCGGTTCGATCTGCACCACGCGCATCGTGGCGGGCGTTGGTGTGCCGCAACTGACCGCGATCATGGACAGCGCCCGCGCCGCGGGGGACACGCCGGTGATCGCGGATGGCGGCATCAAATTCTCGGGCGATTTCGCCAAGGCCATCGCGGCAGGGGCCTCCTGCGCCATGGTCGGTTCGGCCATCGCGGGCACCGATGAATCTCCGGGTGAGGTCATCTTGTGGAACGGGCGTTCGTTCAA
>JALQUQ010000483.1 GCA_023263735.1 Paracoccaceae bacterium
GCGCTAACCCTGCCTCACGAAGATCACTTGGGATTAACTTTAAAACCTCTTCCGCTGTTCTTGCCACAGTGGGAATCATTAACACAGTTAACGCAAAGCCACCTGCAATACCACTGTAAGCATTACCAAGTTGAATCATCCAAAGGGCAAAGATAAATAAGCCAGACCCGCCGTTCAACCCCAATCGCGCCTTGGGCCACGGCGGGCAGCATCTCTTCGGGGTCAATCGCCGATTTCGCCACATGGGCCAGCCCCAGCCGGTTCAGCCCCGCCATGGCCAGAAACGTCGCAACCGCCACACCATCGGCCAGCTTTTTCATCCGGGTCTGCACATTGCCCCGGAATTCGACCAGGTGCAGATCGGGCCGCCGCAGCCGCAATTGCGCCCGCCGCCGCAGCGACGACGACCCAACGACCGCCCCCTGCGGCAGATCGACCAACCGTTCCACCGTTTCCGAAACGAAAGCATCGCGCACATCCGCCCGCGCCAGATAGCAATCCAGGACCAGCCCCTCGGGCTGAACCGTCGGCATATCTTTCATCGAATGCACGGCGATATCGATGCCGCCATCCAACAGCGCCTCTTCGATCTCGCGCGTGAACAGACCCTTGCCGCCGATGTCCTTCAGCGCCTTGTCCAGAATCTGATCGCCCGTCACCTTGATGACCACCACCTCAAACGCCGCTTCGGGCAGGTCAAAGACCACCATCAGACAGCGCCGCACCTCATGCGCCTGCCACAGGGCCAAGGGGCTGCCACGGGTGCCAATTTTCAACGGACGGTCGGGGGTGGGAAGATCATGTGCCATGGCAAAACCCTTAGCCGCGCCGCGCCCGCCTTTCAACTCTCTGCCGCAGGGAAAGCCACAGGTTGACAATGCGTCGCAAGCTTAGTCCAACTTCAGCGCCGGATGTGGCAGATGGGCACAGTATGCAGGGGGCCCCCTTGCAACCCCAGACCGCTCGGGCCACAGCAGGGCAAACGGAAAAAGGCAAGCGACATGACCGAGACAAAGACCAAAACGATCCTGCGCGCCTTGGCGGGCGAAACCCTTCCCACGCCGCCAATCTGGATGATGCGGCAGGCAGGCCGCTATCTGCCCGAATACCGCGCCACCCGCGCCCAAGCCGGGGATTTCCTGTCGCTCTGCTATAACAGCGATCTGGCGGCCGAAGTCACGCTGCAACCGATCCGCCGTTACGGCTTTGACGCGGCGATCCTCTTTGCAGATATCCTGCTCTTGCCGCAGGCGCTTGGGCCCAAGCTCTGGTTTGAAACCGGCGAAGGCCCTCGGATGGAAACCACCACCACGATGGATCAGGTCCGCGCCCTGAAGCCTGTCGAGGCGATCCATGACACCCTGGCCCCCGTCTATGAAACCGTGCGCATCCTGTCGCGCGAACTGCCGCGCGAAACCACGCTGATCGGCTTTGCCGGTGCGCCATGGACGGTCGCCACCTATATGATCGCGGGCCGTGGCACCAAAGATCAGGGCCCCGCCCATGCCCTGAAAAACACTGACCGCGCCACCTTCACCGCCCTGATTGACCGGCTCACCGAAGCCACCGTTGAATATCTCTCGCAACAGGTTCTGGCGGGGGCCGAGGTGATCAAGCTGTTCGACTCTTGGGCCGGATCGCTCAAAGGCGCGGATTTTGACGATTTCGCCGTCAAACCCGCCACCCGCATCATCGCCGAACTGAAAGCCCGCCACCCCGGCCTGCCCATCATCGCCTTCCCGCGTGAGGCGGGCGATGGCTACATCGGCTTCGCCGCCAAAACCGGGGCCGATTGCGTGGCCATCGACAATTCCGTCACCCCCGAATGGGCCGCCGAAAACGTCCAAACCACGGGCTGCGTGCAGGGCAACCTGTCGCCCACCCATATGGTGACAGGCGGCCAAGACCTGATCGACGCCACCCGCCGCGTGGTGCAGGCCTTCAAGAACGGCCCCCATATCTTTAACCTCGGCCACGGCATCACCCCCGATGCCAACCCCGACAACGTGGCCCTGATGATAGACACCGTCCGCAACGGCTGATCCCCATTTGA
>JALQUQ010000484.1 GCA_023263735.1 Paracoccaceae bacterium
GGCCTTGTTCAAAAGCTTTACCCTGACCGCGAATGGCCGCCTGACCCGCAATGAGGCTGTGCTGGAACTCTTGGGGGCGAATTCCGTGGCCCATGTGGCCGGCGCGGCCGTGGGGGACGGCGATTTCCTGCATGACGATACGGTGTTCATCACCCATGCCGCCGAAAACTGCGAAAGCCGTCAGGTTTTCAAGAAGGTTCTGAAAAACGGCGCGACCGGGGTGTTTCAGGGCAAGATTCTGGTCAAGCAGGGGGCCCAAAAGACCGACGGCTATCAGATCAGCCAATCGCTGCTTTTGGACGAAGACAGCCAGTTTCTGGCCAAGCCGGAACTGGAAATCTATGCCGATGACGTGAAATGTTCGCATGGGTCGACCAGCGGCGCGATTGACGAAACGGCGCTGTTCTATCTGCAATCGCGGGGGGTGCCAAAGCGGACGGCGCAATCGCTTTTGGTCTTGGCGTTTCTGGCAGAGGCCATTGCCGAAATCGAAAACGATGACATCGCCGAAGACCTGCGCTCGCGTCTGGATGCTTGGCTGAAACGTCACGAAGGCTGATATGTCGATCACGCTGGACATCTTTCGCGCCTGGCGAAACCCCGCCGCATTTCTGCGCGAAAAACTGACCTTTGGCGCGCGAGAAGATCGCGCGCTGGCCTTGGCGGTGGGCGGGGCTGCGCTGCTGTATGTGGCGCAGTGGCCGCGACTGGCCCGAGAGGCGTTTGAATTGGCGGAACAGGCCAAGGTCGATAACATCCCGGCCGATCAGGTGCCGGGGTTGGATGCCCTTTTGGGCATCAATCTGTTTGGCTTTGTCTTTATCCTGCCGCTGGTTCTTTATGCGGTGGCCTTGCTGGCGCATGGCGTGGCCAAGGCGTTGCGGGGCAGGGGCAGTTCTTATGGATCGCGCCTTGCGACCTTTTGGGCGGTCTTTTCGGCCGCTCCGGCCTTTTTGTTCAACGGGCTGGTTCTGGGCCTTGTCGGGCCGGGCCCGGCTGCGACAGTCGTGGGCATTTTGGTTCTGATCCTGTTGGTTTATCTTTGGCTTGGAATGTTGATCGGAGCGCATCGCTAATGCCGCAGAGCTTGGGTGACTGGTGGGAGTTTGTCATTCTGACGCTGCGCGACCCGCGGAGTGCGGCGCGTTTGTTGGTGGACTGGCAGGTGCCCAACGGGCCGCGTTGGGCCGCGTTTTTTCTGATCGTGACGTTGTCTTCGGTGGCGACTCATCTGTTTTTGCTGTCGCTTGATCCGCTGGAACGCGAATTCGTGCGGGCGAATTTTCCCGGGCCGATCAGCTTTGCCGTCTTGCAGGCGGTGGCGTGGCTGTTGATGGTCGGGGTGACCTTTGGCGCGGCGCGGGCCTTTGGCGGCAAGGGCCGGTTTGCCGATGTGCTGCTGACCTTTACCTGGTTGCAGGCGGTCGTGTTCCTGTTTCAGGTGGCGCAGATCGTGATCGGGGGCATCCTTCCCACCTTGGGCAGCATGATCGGCGTTGCGTCAATGATCGTGTTCCTGTGGCTGTTCACGGTGTTCACCACCGTCGTTCACAAATTCGACTCGGCCTGGACCACATTCGCCGGGATCATCGCCGGGATTTTTGTGATCGGAATTTTCATTGCGGCGCTGAGCGGACTGGGGACCTGAGATGTATGATATCGCGAAAATCCGTTCCGACTTTCCCATTCTGGCCCGGCAGGTGAACGGCAAGCCGCTGGTCTATCTGGACAACGGCGCCAGCGCCCAAAAGCCGCAGGTGGTGATTGATGCGATCAATCAGGCCTATAGCATGGAATATGCCAACGTTCACCGGGGTTTGCACTATCTGTCCAACCTTGCGACGGAAAAGTACGAAGCCGTCAGGGGCAAAGTCGCGCGGTTCCTGAACGCCCCAAGCGAAGAAGAGATCGTGTTCAGCACCGGCACGACCGAGGCGATCAACATGATTTCCTATGCTTGGGCCGCGCCCCGAATGCAGGCCGGGGATGAAATCGTGCTGTCGGTCATGGAACATCATGCCAATATCGTTCCGTGGCATTTCCTGCGCGAAC
>JALQUQ010000485.1 GCA_023263735.1 Paracoccaceae bacterium
TATTAAGCCCTTTGTTTTCCATTGCGCCCATATTGAAGAAATCGACCGCAACAATCATATAGATATCGAGATCGTATTCGCGGCCATAGACCTCTTCATCCCAACGCATCGACCGGATCAGACTGTCCATCGCATAGGCACAGCGGTCCTCATCCCCTTTGCGCACCCAGATGTTCAGATCGACCTTGCGCCCCGATTGGGTGGTAAAGGGCGCGGAATGCGCGACCAGATCGCCCGCAACCAAGGCGAACAGATAGGCAGGCTTTGGCCATGGGTCATTCCATTCCGCCCAACCCGGCCCCTGCGCCACCGGGTTGCCGTTTGACAAAAGGATCGGAGCGTCAGAGTTGATCCGCACGCGGAAGGGCGCCATGACATCGGGGCGGTCGGGGTAAAAGGTGATCTTGCGGAACCCCTCGGCCTCGCATTGGGTGCAATACATGCCCTTTGACATGTAAAGCCCCTCCAGCGCGGTATTCGCCTCGGGCGCGATCTCGACCTCGGTTTCAAGGGTAAAGGGCCCCTGCGGCAACAGCGCCGCCGGAACGGTCAGGCCGGTGGCATCCGGGGTAACCGTGATCGGCTGGCCGTTAATCAGCGCGGCGATCAGCGAAAGCCCCTCCCCCTCCAGCCGCAGATCGTGCCTACCGGGGCGCGCCGGATTGGGCGCCAGCCGCAACCGCGCCTGCACCCGCGTGGCCATCGGTGCCAGGGTAAAGGTCAGATCGACCTGTTCAACGATATGGGTGAACGGCTGGTAATCGGCCAATTTCACGGCAACAGGCGCGGGGGATGCGGTCATCATGTCAATCCTCAGGGGCCAAACACGCGCGGCCCTTTTCGGCAAACCTATGCCTCGGGGGCGGCCGGTTCAACCGCTGCCGACATCATCGCACATCAGATCGGGCCAAAGAAAAAGGGGGCGGAAATCCCGCCCCCTTTTCTTAATCGTCACCAAGGGTCTTAGACAGGGCGACCCGACTCGTTAAACCGATGCACATGACCGTCAAGCGGACGCAGCGAAACGACCGTGCCCAGCGGCACGTCTTGCTTGCCCGGGCGGCGCACGATCATCGGCTCTGCCGCGCCCACCTCGACAAAGAGATAGGTGTCAGACCCCAGATCCTCGGCATGGACCACCTTGCCCGACCATTCGCCCTGCCCTTCGGGCACGACCTCGATATGTTCAGACCGGATGCCCAGCGTCGCGCAATTGTGGGCTTTGGCAAAGTCGCCCTCAAGAAAGTTCATCTTGGGCGACCCGATGAAGCCCGCAACAAACAGCGAGTTGGGGTTTTCATAGAGTTCCGTCGGCGTGCCGACCTGCTCGACCTTGCCATCGCGCAACACGCAGATGCGGTCGGCCAGTGTCATCGCCTCGACCTGATCGTGGGTCACATAGATCATGGTGACATCGTTCATATCGTGGTGCAGCTTGGCGATTTCCAGACGGGTCGCCACGCGCAGCGCCGCGTCCAGGTTTGACAGCGGTTCGTCGAAGAGGAACACGCGCGGATCGCGCGTGATCGCGCGGCCAATCGCCACCCGCTGGCGCTGCCCGCCCGAAAGCTCTTTGGGCAGACGGTCCAAGAGATGCTCGATTTGCAGCATCTTGGCGGCTTTCATCACGCGTTCGTCGCGTTCGGCCTGCGATGCGCCCGCAAGCTTCATCCCAAACGCCATGTTTTCCCGCACCTTCATATGCGGGTACAGGGCGTAAGATTGGAACACCATCGCGATGCCGCGTTTTGACGGGATCACGTTGTTCACCCGCTCGCCATCAAACAGCATGTCGCCCGAGGTGATGCTTTCCAGCCCCGAGATCAGGCGCAAGAGCGTGGATTTCCCGCAGCCCGAGGGGCCGACGAAAACCATGAACTCGCCCTTTTTGATCTCAAGATCCACGCCCTTGATCACATCGACCGCACCATAGGATTTGCGCAGTGCTTTCAGTTGAATGTTTGCCATGATTGATACTCCGGCTCAGCCCTTGACGCCGCCAGCGGTCAGGCCGGCCACGATCTTGCGCTGGAAGATAAGGACAAGG